>JAUWQL010000014.1 GCA_030611105.1 Bacteroidales bacterium | reverse complement strand
GGATTAATACTCTGCAAGGATCTGATTTCACAAAGTAATGGTGAACTTTTTGTAGAAAGTACTTTGGGAAAAGGGAGTAATTTCAAATTTACTTTACCAATTTTAGAAGAACAAACCGAATAACGTAAAATTGAAAATATTTTCATAACTTGACACTTAATTAAATTATACATTCCATATACAATGCAAAAAATCAAATTATACATTTCGGCAATTTTAATGCTTATTTCACTTTTTTCTTTTTCGCAAGATAACAGACAAGCTATTGACAGCCTGTTTAACGAACTGGAAAAAGCTGATGATAAAAGCAAAATTGAAATTCTCAATAACATATCGAGGAATTACTGGAACTTCTCTTTAGATAGTAGTTTGTATTTTGCAAATGAGGCTCTAAACCTGGCTCATATTGTACATGACAAGAAAGGAATATCCGATGCTTATAATAGAATAGGTAATGTATACTCTTTTCAAAATGAAAACGAATTAGCTTTTGAATTTTACCAAAAATGTCTTGAAATTAGATTAGAAATTAAGGATTCAAAAGGGATATCAAACATATATCATAATATTGCTATGTCGTATGATTTTGATAATAATAATTTAAAAGCTTTAGAAAATTTACAGAAGGGATTAGAAGAAAGTATACAAAGAGAAGACATTGAAGATATAGTTGGATTTTACAGTAATATTGCACAGACATATAGCAACATTAATAAATACAAGGAGTCTATTGAAAATTATTTAAAAGCTTTAAAAAATGCCAGAGAAATAAACGATGATTTAACTTTAGCAAGTATATATAATGGTTTAGGGAATGTTTATATCGAAATATCAGGTTATGACAAGGCTTTAGGATATTTTTTAGATGCCCTGGAAATATATAAAAAAGCTGATCTCCCGAATGGGGTATCAATGCTATATAACAATCTTGGAATTGTATATCAGGCATCAAAAGATAATGACAAAGCCCTGGAATATTACCAGAAAACACTCAAAATGGATATTAAATCCGATAATAAAGAAGGACAAGCCACTGCCTATAATAACATTGGAACAGCTTATGATGAAAAAGGAGATAAAGAAAAATCACTTGAATATTATAACAAATCACTTAAAATTAACAAAGAGTTAGAAGATACTGATGGAATAGCTACGGCATTAAATAATATTGGTTTAATTTATCTTGACTTAGGCGAATATGATAAAGCCTATACTAACTTAAAGAAATCAACCGAACTAGCTATAGAAATAAATGACACCTATAGTTTGGCCAATAATTATAACAATTTAGCAAACCTCTTTTTACGTCAAAAGCAATATATTAAAGCACAAAACAACTTAAATCTTGCCATTAAGTTATCAAAACAAATCAATGTAAAAGAATGGCTTGTTGAGTCTTACGATCTTTATTCTCAGCTTTATTCAGAATTAAATGATTATAAAAAGGCATTAGAGTATTATAAATTATATTCGGAAACGAAGGACAGTATTTTTTCCACCAATAGTTCCAACCGAATTACTGAAATGAAAATCAAATATGAAACGGATAACCTTGAAACTGAAAACACACTATTAAAAAAAGATAATAAAATACATTTACTTGAGCTTAATCGTCAAAAAAACATTAAAAATTATTCGATTGCTTTTTCAATACTGATTTTAGCCTTAGCTATTTTAAGCTTTAGTCAATTCAGGTTAAAGAAAAGAACCAATGGTTTACTAAAATCAAAGAATGATCAATTAAAAGACGCAAATAAAAAGCTTACAGTTTCTGAATATAACTTAAAAGAATTAAATGCCACTAAAGACAAGTTTTTCTCTATTATTGCTCATGACCTTAAGAATCCATTCCAATCTCTTTTAGGATTTTCTGAGATACTTTACAATCAAATGGATAAATTAAGTAAAGATGAAATTAGTGAGTATACAAAGTTAATTTATGAATCATCACAAAACCTTTTTAATCTTTTAGGAAATTTATTACAATGGTCGCAATCTCAATTGGGCAGCATAAAATTATCTCCCAAACCTATTAATGTATATGATTCAATTGATGATGTATTGTCTATTTTTGGTGTTGCAGCTCAAAAAAAGAATATAAAAGTTGAAAGCTCGATTGCAAAAGATGTAACAGTTTTTGCCGATAAACATGTTGTATCAACAGTTTTCAGAAATTTAATAAGCAATGCTATAAAGTTTACTAATCAAGGTGGTGAAATAAAGATATCCTCTGTTATATCGAATAACAAAATTACTGTTTCGGTAGAAGATAACGGAAAGGGAATTAGTGAAGGAAATCTTGAAAAATTATTTAGAATTGACCAGGGTTATTCGACAAAAGGAACAGAAAATGAGTCGGGAACAGGTCTTGGATTAATACTCTGTAAGGATCTGATTTCACAAAGTAATGGTGAACTTTTTGTAGAAAGTACTTTGGGAAAAGGGAGTAATTTCAAATTTACTTTACCAATTTTAGAAGAACAAACCGAATAAGGTAAAATTTTAAATATTTATCAAGAATAATAATCATTCACCATTCTTGTAATAAATTAGTGTATGAAGGTTAATCATTTTTTCTTTCTATTCTTTTTTATTTTTTCATTTAGCATCAAAACGTCCATAAGTGCTAATCAATCGGTAATTGACAGTCTTGAGAATGTTTTAAAAAAAACTGAAGAAGAAAAATCAATTCCAATATTAAATGAATTATCACATGCCTATCTTTCTATAGATTTAAACAGAAGTTTAAATTTTGCTGGTAAAGCATTAGAACTGTCTGGGAAATATCGTAATGAAAGATTAATTGCATTTTCAAATATTTACATTGCTGATGTTTATTATGAAATGAGTCGTTTCCAGCCGGCAATTGAATTTTATGAAAAAGCACTGGATTATTTTTACGAACAAAGAGCATCCGATAATAAAATTTATATTTACACCAAACTGGGGCATTCTGAAAAGATGCTTGGCAATTATAATGATGCACTCTTCAATTATCAAAAACCACTTAATCTTTATTTAGCCGAACAGGATAATAAAATATCAGAAGCTTATAATAATATCGGTATTATATACAAACTACAAGGCGAATTTAATGAGGCTTTTTATTTCCATCAAAAAGCGCTTAATGCTTCAAATTTAGCCCTGGATCAAAATGAGGTTGCAAACACCCTTAATTATATTGGAAGCCTTTATTGGAGCAATAGTCAATACGACAGTTCACTGTTCTATTATGAAAAATCGATAGAAGTTTATCGAGAAATACCTGATACTATTGGTGAAGCAAATATTCTTACTAATATTGGTACTGTTTATAAAAATATTGGTGAATTTAAAAAAGCTCTTGATTATAATTTAAAGGCTCTTGAACTAAGAACTAATAAAGATAACAGAAAAGATATTGCTGATTCATATAATAAAATTGGGAGTATATACCTTGCAGCTAACGACATTAATAAGGCTTTAGATTTCTATTTATCATCACTAAAGATTCGTGAAAACATTAATGATATTTTAGGTATTGCACAAACTCAAACTAACATTGCCCTTGTTTATAAAAGACTTAGTAATAATCAGGAATCTTTGAATTATTTTAACAAATCACTCAGCAACTATTACAATATTGGAAACAGATCCTTAATTGCAAGCTCTATAAATCAAATAGGAAGTATTTATAAAAAACTAAATAAATATAACTTAGCACTTGAAAATTACCTTAAAGCACTTAAAATACAGCAAGAGTTAGACAATCAAAATAAGATTGCTTCATTATTAATCAATATTGGGCTTATATATAACGATATAAGTAATTACCCTAAAGCTTTGGAATCATATTCTATTGCTTTAGAAATTAAAAGAAACTTGGGTAATAAAAAAGAAATTGCTTATTCACTACATATTATAGGAAATACCTTTCTTAAACTTAAAAATTATAACGAAGCTCTAAGGTATTATAACGAAGCGTTAAGTTTAAGAAAAGAAGTTGGAGATAAGTTAAGTATATCCAATTCCTATAAAAGTATTGGGAACACTTATCTGGAACTTGGTGAATATGATAATTCTATAAGCAATTTAAATAATTCCCGTGAAATTAGAGAAGAAATAGGCGCTACGAATGGAGTAAGCGATATTCTTAATGATATTGGTAATTATTACCTCAGAATAAACGAATTAGATAAAGCCCTTGAATACTTTTTAAGAACAGTGGATATTTGTAAAAAAACCAATGATCAATATTTAACAGGACTTTGTCTGCGAAAAATAGGTACTATACAATTAGAAAAAGGTTCTGAAATTGATGGCTTAGATAATATCAACAAATCACTTCAGATAGGTCAAAATATTGACAATCTTGAATTAATTAAAAATGCTTACTTTGAATTATTCAATTATTATAACAAAAGTGGGAATAAGGATAAAGCTCTGGAAAATTATTTAAATTATGCACTGGTAAAGGATTCAATAAACGCAAAATTGAATTCTCAAAGACTTGTTGAAATACAAATGAATTTCGAGCTCGAAAAAAGCTATAGTGAAATATCAAGAATTGAAAACGAAGTTACTGAGTTAGTTGCCGAAAATACAATCAGAGAACTTGAACTTAAAAAACAAAAAAATGTCAGGAATTTTCTCTTTGCTATTGTTTTATTAACATTAACTTCAGGGATTCTTATTTTTAGTCAGTTTTTATCAAAACGAAAAACAAATATTTTATTACGGGAAAAAATTACGGAAGTTGATCAATCAAATAAATTACTCAAAGAATCAGAAGATAATCTTAAAATCTTAAATGCAACAAAAGATAAGTTTTTTTCAATTATTGCACACGATCTTAGAAATCCATTTAATGCTCTGCATGGGTTAACTCATCACCTATTAAATAATTATGAAGAATTTGATAAAAACGAAATTAAACAATCACTTGAATTAATATACAATTCAGCTGATGATTTGCTTGAACTATTGGAAAACCTTTTACACTGGTCAAGAACTCAACGTGGTAAAATACAATTTTCTCCTAAAAAAATTAACTTGTCAGAAGTAATTAATAAAATATTTAATCTTTTGAGCATGAATGCCGAAAAGAAAGAAATAAATCTTATTAACGAAGTTGATCAGAAAAAAACAATTTTTGCTGATTATGATATGCTAACTGCCATATTACGTAATTTAATTTCTAATGCTATAAAATTTTCGTTTACTAATAGTTTTATTAGAATAAGTAGCAAAAACTTCGAGGAATATACAGAAATTTCTGTTATGGACAACGGCGTTGGAATTAGTCCGGAAAATATTAAAAAACTTTTTAGGATAGATATACACCATTCAACTTCTGGCACTTCGGAAGAACAAGGCAGTGGTTTAGGTTTAATTCTATGTCGTGAATTTGTTGAAAAACATAATGGGAAAATATGGGTTGAAAGTGAAATAAATAACCTGTCTGCCGGTTTACCTGCCGATAGGCATGGCAAGGCAGGAGGAAGTACATTTAAATTTACAATCGCAAACAACATTAAAGTTTAAATTATGACAAAAAAGGATATCTCGTATAACGATGCTGTTGAAGAAATAGAAGAAATATTGCATCAGATTGAAAACGAAGAATTAGATATTGATATTTTATCAGAAAAAGTAAAAAGAGTTTCGACATTATTAAAACTTTGTAAGAAGAAACTTCATCAAACCGAAAATGAAGTTCAAAAAATACTAGAAGATATTGATGGTGAATAAAAAAAGAGCTGCTCTATACAGAACAGCCCCTTTTAACCTAAACCATCTTACATTAAGGAACTATACATCGACCTGAAATTTCAATGAAGTTTGCGAAACTTCAGCATCAATGAACTCTTCAAAAAGATCATGAACATATGAAATATCTAAAGCATAACCAATACTCATTGTAGCTGTCTTATATATTTCATTTGTAATATGTTTAATCTGATTCTGATTTGCTATTAAAACCTGAATTGGATCTATTTCTTCAACATTAAATTTACCCTGCGACTTTTTCAATATTGCAAGATTATTGTTAATAATTTGTTTCATTCGCTTGTGTGATTGAGTTATTGAGGCAAGTTTATGCCCAATTATTCCAATAACTTCACCAGTTTCGGCATTGATTAATGGACTACCGGAATTTCCTTGTTTAATATTTGAATCAACCTGCAAATATTTTAAACCATTATCGTGTTTAAATGCAGATGAAACAATTCCGGTTTTAATCGAAAGATTTTCCTGATCCAATTGATATCCCAATACAGCTATACTTTGGCCTATTTCAATAGTTTTATTTGTACTTAACTTAAGCGATGGAATATTTGCAAATTCCTCAAAATCCATATTAATAGCTGCAAATGATGTCTTTTCTTTATCGATACCCTTTATAATTCTTTTCTTTAACTCATTCATTGGAATTTCAATACTTACATTTTCAGTATATCCATCCGGGTTTACAAATTTTATTTTAACCTTAACTGCTTTGTAAATCTTAAATAAATAATCATCGGTAATTAAAAAATGATCATTTACTTTAAATCCTGTCATAGACAGCAACTTAATACCGGCGGAACTATAAAAACTAAGTTGGCAAACAGAATTTTGACATTTATTCCAAACGGGTTTATACATAGTTAATAAATTTAGTTGTTGTTATCAATATGAGTTTTAAAGATTTGCGTCGAAAAACTTCCTGTTTTATAAAGCTCTAACATCATTTGATCTGCAATGTCCCATTCATCAGTTATTATACTCATTGATTTAGTGATTTTTGAGGGATTGACAGATAAATCATCTTCATCAATTATTACCTCTAATCTAAACTCTGAGTTACAATTTGTTAACCAATGATTTACAATTCCAGAAGGTGTAGAGTATATTTTATGAAACAAAACCAGGTTCACTGTTTCAGATTTACTTTTTATATTTACGCTTATATTAATTGTATTCATTTTACTTTTAATAGAATGATCTTTCTTTTGTTACCTTAAATAAAATATAGTAAGGTATTGTAAATATGTTCTCTAAAAGTATATCGTAATGAATGAAATAAGGAAAACAATAGTTACAATTGAAAATAAAATAAGAACCCCAAAATCGATATTATGTGTTGTAACCATTTTATCCCTGATTGAATAAAATATCTTTTTCATAATTCTTTCTCATTAAACATTTATTATGCTAAAATATATTTAATAATTAATCGTTTTTATATAACTTTTTTATCGTATGGATTTAATAAATTAACGTAGCAATTCTTTAAATTAACGCTTTTTATAAATATTCCATGGTATAAAATTAATTGTTCATTATCGAACACGGATTGTTACAAAATCGTTCACCTTGTATATTAAAACCAAATTCCAAAAGATAGTTAAGTAATTGTAACACTCTACATTATACTATATGGCACAATATGTGATAACTTGAAAACAAATTTATGTTGAATACTAAAATAACGTGGGAAAAATGAAATCTATCAGATTAATAATACTTACAGCTCTAACAATTACACTTTCTTCTGCTTCGAATGCACAAAAAGTGTGGACATTAGAAGATTGTATTAATTATGCAATTGAAAATAACATTACCGTAAAAAGACAAGAGTTAACTGCTGAATCGGCAAACAAAACACATTTTCAATCTTTAATGGAGTTATTACCAAATGCAAATGCAAACGGTAATCATTACTTAAACACTGGTAAAACATTAAACACGGAAACATACACTTATGAAGACCAAAGTTTTCAAGGTGGCAGCTTTAATATTTCTACAGAAATTACTGTATTTAATGGGCTGCAAAATTTCAATACAATAAGAAAAACCAAACTTGATCTTCTAGCTCAATTAGAAACAGTAGAAAAAGTAAAAAATGATATCACTTTAAATGTTTCGACTGCTTATTTGCAAATTCTTTTAAACAAAGAATTAAGAGATAATGCAAAACAACAACTAGATATTACCCTCGATCAAATTGAAAAAACAAAAAAACTGTTTGAAATAGGCAATGCAGCGAAAGGAGACCTTCTGCTAATTGAATCCCAGGCTGCCTCAGAAAAAGCTGCTTTAACTAATGCAAATAACAATTTGAAAATTTCTTATCTGGATTTAACTCAACTTTTAAACCTGGAAGAAACTGAAAATTTCGAGATTGTATTTCCTGAAATACCAGACATTACTCTTTCAGATGAAATTTCAAGTGTAAATACTGTATTTTCCGAGGCTGTTAACTTTTTACCTGAAATAAAAAGCGCTGAACTACTGTTAAAAAGCTCTGAAAAAAATCTTGCTATTTCTTACGGAGGAATAAGTCCGAGCGTATTTTTAGGATATCAGTACCAGTCAAGGTATAATGAATTGGCCACTAATATAGCTGATCCAACTTCAAATTATCCGTACATGGAACAAATTGGCGATAATGCATCTCAAGCAATATATGTAGCTTTAAGGGTTCCTATTTTCAACAGATGGCAAACCGGAAATGCTATTAGCCAGGCAAAAATTAATCTGTCTGACTCAAAATTATATGTTGACTTGCAAAAACAAAATCTTTACAAAAGCATTCAACAAGCCAGAACACAAGCTATAGCAGCCATGGACGGATACAAAGCCAATCTTGAAGCTGTTAAATCAATGGAAGAAGCTTTCAGGTACACAGAACAAAAATACCAGGTTGGTTTAGTCGATATTTTGGAATATAAAACAGCTAAGATTCAATTGAATCAAACAAAATCTGATTTATCACAAGCTAAATACGAATACATATTTAGAACTAAAATATTAGACTTTTATAGAGGAGAGCAAATTACACTATAAACAAAATCATTTTTTCATGGTAAAATTTTAGGGTTAGTAAATTATTCAACGATTTATTTATAGTTTAGGATTAATAGTTGGTTTTTATTTAAAATTGCTTTCTGCAAGTCCGGGTCTTAACCCGGATTTTTATTTATAAAAAAAGGAACTAAAAGCTCCTTCATATTTTATACTCAATATATCTATTAAATCACTTTTTCCAAGCATTTAAATGGTTCTTTTTGTTTAGGATAAAGAATATCTCCTGTATAAGAATACCCTATACTTTCATACAATTTAATTAAATGCTCGCTTGAACTGGCAACATCTAATCTAATAGATTTGTAGCCACTCTCCTTCGCATTTTTTTCTGCAAATTCAATAAGCTTTCTGCCAACTCCCTTTTTTTGCCATGTCGGAAAAACTGCAATACGATGAATTACAATGAATTTATCAGTTTTATTTTCCCATTCTATTTCATCAAAAGCCGACTCCTGCAGCTCATCAAATGTAATTGTTCCTATGCAAACTCCTTTATTCTTAATAATATATAAGGTCTCTTTTTCAACTTCGCGAAGTAATCTGAAATAATCAGGATAAGATGTATTCCACTGATAAACACTGTTTTTATTAAAATCTTCAATACAATGTTGTAATAAGTACGTTATTTCCAGAATATTACTTGCTTTTGCTTTTTCTACTTGCATGCTAAAAAAGGAATATATTAATAACAATTAAAAACAAATGTAATCATTTATTTAATTTTCACCTTCAAAATTAATTATAAAAAGTGTGTCAATTTTAATAAAAAAACACCTATTTAAAATTTAACATAGATTATATCGTTTATTTTATATTATTTAGTAATCCAAAACTGAATCATCCAGAATGCACAAATCATTAAAATATCTATTAATTTCTATTTTTATAGTACAATTATTTTTTTCATGCGAAAAAGAAGAATTTAATACATCTTTTGATGCAAACCTGGTTTTCTCCGTAGACACAATTATATTTGATACAGTTTTCACTTCGATAGGTTCTGCGACTCAGAGATTTACTGTAAAAAATCCATATAATAAAATCCTTAAAATTTCTTCAATATATCTGGCTGGAGGAGAGAGCTCTCCGTACCGGCTTAACATTGATGGATATCCGGGAGTCAGGTTAGACAATATCGAACTAAGAGAAAAAGACAGTCTTTACATTTTTGTTGAAATTACCATCGATCCAAATAATTCTAATCTCCCACTTGTTGTTACAGACTCAATTATTTTTTCATTTAATAACAAACAACAAGATATTGATCTTATTGCCTGGGGACAAGATGTAAATCTTATAAATGGAGAGATTGTTGGGACAGAAACATGGAACAATAATAAGCCTTATTTAATTTATAATTCGATGCTGGTTGATACGAATAGTGTACTGACTATTGAAGCTGGAGCAATATTACATTTTCATAAAAACTCAAGGTTATATGTTGCCGGAAGTATAATTGCAAATGGCACTTTTGAATCTCCAATTATATTTCAAGGCGACAGACTTGAACATGTTTATGAAGATATTCCCGGACAATGGGATGGTATTTGGCTAATGGCAGGTAGTATGGACAATGTTTTCAATTTTTCTGAAATTAAAAATGCGATTATTGGAATTCGAGTAGATACTTTGGCAAATTTATCCAAGCCGACTTTGCTATTATCGAATAGTAAAATTCAAAATATGACTTCTGCCGGTATTTACGCCCAGGGATCAACAATTGAAGCTTTCAATAATTTAATAACTAATTGCGGACAATTTGCAATAGCTCTTACTATTGGTGGTTCTTACGAATTTTATCACTGCACTATAGGAAACTATTGGGGATTTTCGACCAGAACAAGTCCATCGCTTTTACTAAATAATTATTATGTTGATGATAATAGCGATGTACATATCAGGTCAATAAATAAAGCTTTATTTGGAAATTGCATTATATACGGAAACAAAGAATCGGAAATTTATATTGATAAAAATGAATTGGGTGAACTAAACTACAAGTTCGATCATTCCCTTATTAAAGTTGATTCGGAATTTTCAACATCAGATCCTGATTACTTCGAGAGTGTAATTGTAAATAAAGATCCTAAATTTAAAGATCCATACAACGGAGATTTTGAGTTAGATACATTATCTTTTGCCAAAGATGTTGGTAAATCTGAATATGGACTTATGTTTCCGTATGATATAAATATGCAAAACAGAAACTCTGATTCAGGACCCGACCTGGGAGCTTTTGAACGTATCGAAAATCCTTAATTATGAAAAAGAAGTTAGTAATTATCATTTTAGTGTTAATATTTAATTCTGGATATTCTCAACAAAATAGTAATAGCTATAAGATAATGTTTTATAATGTTGAGAATCTTTTCGACACTTTTGATGATAGTTTAAAAAATGATGAAGAGTTCCTTCCCGAAGGTAATCGTTTCTGGAATAATTATAAATATTATACAAAGCTTAACCAAATATACAAAGTAATTATTGCAATTGGAGGTTGGAATCCACCTGCCATTATTGGTTTATGCGAAATTGAAAATAGAAAGGTAATTGAAGATTTGGTTAATAATACTCCTCTGGTAAAATTTGAATACCAGATTATACATGAAGAATCACCGGATTGGAGAGGAATTGACGTTGGACTTTTATACCGAAAGGAACTCTTCCGGCCATTATATTATGAAGCCATTCCTATAAATTTCCCAGGTAATCCGGAAAGTAAAACACGTGATATTTTATATGTAAAAGGTATTACTAAAAACTCTGATACGTTGAGCGTTTTTATAAATCATTGGCCATCGCGTTGGGGAGGACAACTTGAATCCGAAGACCGAAGATTATTCGTAGCCTCTGTTTTAAAATCTAAAATTGACTCCATTTTTAAATCAAACCCACAATCAAACATAATTATAACAGGTGATTTTAACGATTATCCTGATAATAAAAGCATAAACGAAGTTTTAAATGCTTCACAGGAGTTTGATCAAATAATAGGTAATGAATTATATAATTTATCATCATATCTTTCTAAAACTAAAAATATAGGTTCACTTAAATATCAGGGAAATTGGGGAGTTTTTGATCAGTTTATTGTATCCGGGCACTTACTTAATAAAGAAAATACGGTTTCTACTTCGCTTGATGATATTTATATTTTTGATGCTGACTTTTTATTAGAGCCCGATGAAGGATATTTTGGCTACAAACCAAATCGAACTTTTATTGGCTACAAATACAATGGAGGATATAGTGATCATTTACCTACTTATCTGATTTTGAATTTTAAGAAATAACCAGAGTTCAGAGTTTTGAGTTCCAAATTTCAAATTTCAGTTTACATATTTTACAAATAAACAATACCTGTATCCTGCATCCTTTATTTTACATTACGTTTATTTTTTAAGCCCAGCTCCTTCCCTTTCTTAATCATATAATCGTAAGCTTCATTGTAATCATTATGAATCTCACCTTCGAGAATAGCTTCTTTAATTGCGTTCTTAATATCACCTACAATTTTGCAAGGTTTTAGATCAAAAGTCTCAATTATTAGGTCTCCTGAAATTGGTGGCTGAAAATTTCTTAAAGCATCTTTCTCTTCAATCTCAATTAGTTTTTGACGGACAATCTTAAAATTTTTTAAATATTTTTGTACTGTATATTCGTTTTTTGATGTAATATCTGCTTCACATAATAACATTAAATCATCGATTTCATTACCTGCATCAAATAATAATCTTCGCACAGCTGAATCTGTTACTATGTCTTGGGATAATACTATTGGACGCATGTGCAACTGAACAAGTTTTTGGACATACTTCATTTTCTCATTAAGAGGAAGCCTTAATCGCTTAAAAACTGATGGAATCATTTTTGCCCCGATATGTTCATGACCATGAAATGTCCAGCCAATTTCTTTACTGTATTGCTTGGTTCTTGGTTTAGCAATATCGTGCAATAATGCAACCCATAACAACCATAAATTGTCAGTTTTATTTTTGACATTATCAACTACTTCGATTGTATGATAAAAATTATCTTTATGTTTTTTCCCATCCTTTGTATCAACACCTTTTAACTTCTGAAGTTCGGGAAAAAATTCACCCAGTAAACCTGTATTTTCCAAAGCCTTTAAACCCATTGATGGTTTAGGTGAAAGAAGAATCTTATTTAACTCATCAATAATTCTTTCTTTAGACAATATACTTACCCGATCTTTACAATCACTAATTGATTTATATGTTTTTTTTTCAATATTAAATTTTAATTGAGAAGCAAATCGAATAGCTCTGAACATTCTTAATGGATCATCAGAAAACGTTTTTTCAGGGTCAAGTGGTGTTCTGATTATCTTATTTTTTAAATCGTTTTCTCCATTGAAAGGGTCGATCAATTTGCCGTAAGTTCCCTTATTCAAAGAAATTGCCATAGCATTTATAGTAAAATCCCTCCTGTTCTGATCATCCTCAAGTGTACCATTCTCAACAATTGGTTTTCTTGAATTTTGTCTGTAAGATTCTTTTCTGGCTCCAACAAATTCGATCTCATAATCGCCATGACGTAACATGGCAGTTCCAAAATTTTTAAAAACACTAACCTTTACTTTTGGCCCCAGCTTTTCAGCAAGCTTTTCCGCTATTCGAATTCCGCTTCCAAGTGCTACAATATCAATATCTTTTGATGGTCTCTTTAATAATGCATCTCTCACAAATCCACCAATCACGAAAACCAATGTTTTTTCTGATTCTCCAACCTGAGATATAATATTAAAAATCGGATCATTAAGACATTTCTTCATATATAGATATGACAATTTATTAAAATTCATGACAAAATTACAATTATTTGCAGTTAATATGAACTATTATAGCCTTTTTAGTGTTTGGAATATAGTTTGATAAAGAGATAACAAATTCACATATTGATATTTTTATAAATGTAAATATTTAGTAATAACACATAAATCAAAAAGAAATGCTTGAACATTTAACAAAAGAAACATTTAAAGAAAAAGTTTTCAACTTTGAAGATAATAAAGACTGGAAATTTGAAGGGAACAAACCTTGTTTAATTGACTTTTATGCAGAATGGTGTCAACCTTGTAAAATGGTGGCTCCTATTCTAGAAGAATTATCAAAAGAATATGACGGAAAAATTGACATATATAAAGTTGATACTGAAGACCAGCAAGAATTAGCAGGAGTGTTTGGAGTAAGAAGTATTCCTTCATTATTATTTGTACCAATGGATAGTCAGCCACAAATGGCACAAGGAGCATTACCAAAAGATTCTCTTGAGAAAGCAATTAATGATGTTTTAAAAGTCAATCTTGAAAACTAATTAAAATTTTCAGCAAACAGAATTGGCCGGTCCCGATAATTATTGGGACCGGTTTTTTTTGTATTATTAAATTTTTGATTTACATTTGTTTCGATCAATGGGGTGCCAAATATACAGGCTGAGATCATACCCTTCGAACCTGGTCCGGGTAATGCCGGATAGGGAAAAGAGTAAATCAAAAATTTCCCATTGTTTTTCATTAAAGTTGATAAGTACAATTTGCTTTTTACAAGTAAACACAAATCATTTTTTAATAAAAACAATGATTTATAAAGGCTTCAAGTTAATTTGTAAAATCAGATTTTACTTTCAACTATCCGAATGTTAAACAATAAAAATTAAAAAAATGAAACGGATAGGAATTTTAATCTTATTAATTGCTTTATCACTAACTCTGTTTTCGCAAGAAACAATTACAGGAATTGTAAAAAACCAAAATGGAGAACCATTAATTGGTGCAAATATTGTTATTAAAGAAACCTTTAAAGGAACAGCTACAAATTCAAAGGGCGAATTTAGGTTTTCAAAAATCAAACCTGATAATTTAACCTTTATTATTACTTATTTAGGATATAAAACACTGGAAAAAGAAATTTCAAGTAAGAATACTAAAAACTTAGTATTCACACTTGAACCGGCAAGTATTTTATCTGAAGACGTTATCGTTACAGCTACCAGGGCTAAAGTAAATGATCCAGTATCATTCACTAACATTGGGAATTCAGAAATCAAAGAAAATAACTTTGGACAGGATATTCCCTATTTATTAAGTTCTACACCATCGATTGTTTCCACTTCAGATGCCGGGACAGGAATAGGTTATACATACCTAAGAATCCGAGGAACTGATCAAAATAGAATCAACATTACGATTAACGGAATACCTTTAAATGATTCAGAATCACATGGTGTTTGGTTTGTAAATATGCCCGACTTTTTATCATCGGTTGATAATATTCAAATACAACGCGGAGTAGGAACTTCAACTAATGGATCTGCAGCATTTGGGGCAACATTAAATCTGCAAACAAAAACATTCAACGAAGAAGCATACGCAGAAATTAATTCGTTTGCGGGATCTTTTAACACCTTTAGAAACTCTGTAAGTTTTGGAACAGGGCTTATTAATAACAAATTTACTTTCGATGGCCGTTTGTCAAAAATAGTTTCTGATGGTTATGTTGACAGGGCCGAATCAGATTTAGAATCATTTTATTTATCAGGAGCATATTACACAAGCAAAAGCTTATTAAAAGCAAACATTATTTCCGGTAAAGAAAAAACATACCAGGCATGGAACGGAGTTCCAAAAGTAAGGTTAGAAAACGACTATGACGGAATGCAACAATATTTAGATAATTGGTTAATTGATCAGGAAGAGTATGATCATATGATAAACTCAGATAGCCGAACTTATAATTTTTATACTTACGATAACGAAACAGATAACTATCAGCAAGATCATTACCAATTGTTTTATTCTTATGAATTTAGTCCGGCATTTCATATAAATACTGCATTACATTACACTCGTGGGCGAGGTTGTTATGAACAATATAAAAAAGATCGCGATTTTGCTGATTATCAACTCGAAGATATTATTCTAATTTCTGATACAATTACAAGTACAGATTTAATACAGCAAAAGTGGTTAGATAATCATTTTTACGGGGGAGTTTTCTCATTAGATTATCAAAAAAATAATTTAAACCTAACCATTGGTGGAGGATGGAATCAATATTTAGGTGATCATTTTGGTGAAGTAATTTGGGCAGAGTATGCAAGTAATGGAGATATCAGACATCGATGGTATGAAAATAACGGGGATAAAACTGATTTCAATATTTATGCTAAAGCTAAATATTTATTATTTAACAAACTAAGCACATACATTGATCTCCAATATAGAAATATTAACTATTCAATTGATGGTATTGATGATGATTTAAGAAATATAACACAGAATCATAAATTTGAGTTTTTTAATCCAAAACTTGGTTTATTTTACCAGGTTAATGATTTACATTCAGGTTATTTAACATTTGGCATAGCAAACAGAGAACCAAACAGGAGCAATTATACCGACGCCGATCCGGGCAAACCATTACCAAAACCAGAAACTCTTTACAATATTGAGCTAGGTTATAATTACAAATCTACAAATACATATATCAGTTCAAATTTTTATTATATGTATTATATTGACCAGTTAG
Source organism: Bacteroidales bacterium (assembly GCA_030611105.1). Lineage (GTDB taxonomy): Bacteria > Bacteroidota > Bacteroidia > Bacteroidales > UBA12077 > UBA12077. The sequence continues at coordinate 25,164 of JAUWQL010000014.1, read as the reverse complement.
TTTTAACCGGAGAAATAAATGATGTTGGGGCAGCAATTATGACAAATGTCGATAAAAGTTATAGATTAGGATTAGAAGTTTCCGGAGGAATTAAAATCTTTGAAAAACTGTTTGTTAGTGCTAATGCAACTCTTAGCCAGAATAAAATCTATGATTTTACAGAATATGTTGATAATTGGGATACCTGGGGACAAGAAGCTAATAATATTGGAGAAACGGATCTCTCATTCTCCCCAAGCATAATTGTAAATGGAAGAATATCTTATGAATTATTTAAAAACTTTAAGGCCGAATTCATTTCAAAACATGTAGGAAAACAATACATCGATAATACTTCTAATAACGACAGATCAATCGATCCCTACTTCGTTAACGATTTAAAATTTTCTTATTCTCTAAAAACAAAATCTATTAAAGAAATTGGATTTAATGTGCTAATTAACAACATATTTAATCACGAATATGAATCAAATGCATGGGTATACAGGTATATTTTAGGTGGAGAAGAATATTTAATGGATGGCTATTTTCCACAAGCAGGAATTAATATACTTGGAGGAATTACTCTAAAATTCTAATAAAAAAATTCGGAAAAAAATTTATTTTTTTTCACTCTGAAAAGTCGATTATATAAAAGACATAGAATTATCATAATAAAATATTTTAAAAAAGCAACTTTTTTTGAAACAATTTTGGTATAAAATCGTTTATAAAATAGAAATTGGTTCAATGCTTAATTAATTTAAGCAGCGCAAGTAAGATTGTAAAGAAACAGTTTTTTCATTTAAATTTTAGGTTTAATTTTTAGGGTATTAGGAAAGTCAGGAGCAATAGGTTTCTGGCTTTTTTAATTATACCGTTTATTATTCAAATTATTCGCTATTGCTCATGAGAGCAGTTGTCATATTTGTGAAAAACAAATATGCATTGAATATATAACGGCATTAACCATTCTAAACTTCAAAACACTATCCCGATTTAATCGGGACGACATTTTGAAAAAGAATTGGTATTATATGCAATACTTATATTGTTTAAAAATATCTCTGTTCAAATTCCATCCGTTCATTTCGTTTTTCAAATTATCATACTTATTTTTTGCCTATTTTTGTGTAAAAGCAAACACTATGCGATTAAAAAACACATTTTACATTCTTTTTTTACTTCTTTTTAATTCGTGCCAGAACAAAACAGATGAACTGAAAAAAAATGTATTTAGATATAACGAATCGAAAGGTATTGCAACACTCGATCCGGCATTTGCCAAAAGCCAGGTATTAATTTGGCCAACAAACCAAATTTATAATGGTTTATTACAAATGGATAATGAATTAAACATTAAACCATGTATTGCAAAAAAATGGAAGATATTAAATTCCGGTAAAACATATCAGTTCACATTACGAGACGATGTGTATTTTCATGATCACAATATATTTGAGAATAAACAAGAAAGAAAAGTAACTGCCAAAGATTTTGAATACAGCTTAAACCGTATAATCGACCCTAAAACAGCATCGCCTGGCGCATGGATATTCAATAATGTTGCTAATAATGGAATTCGAGCTCTTAACGACAGTACGCTGCAAATTCAATTAAAAAATTCTTTTCCTGCATTTTTGGGCTTACTCACCATGCAATATTGTTCCGTAGTTCCAAAAGAGATTATAGACTTTTATGGAGAAGATTTCAGGAATAATCCAATTGGCACAGGCCCTTTTCAATTTAAAATATGGAAAGAAGGCGAAAAATTGGTTCTGCTAAAAAATCCTGAATATTTCGAAAAAGATAGTTTGGGAAACCCTCTTCCCTACCTTGATGCAATTTCAATTACTTTTATTAATGATAAGCAATCTGAGTTTTTAGAGTTCTTAAAAGGTAATATCGACTTTATATCAGGATTAAATCCGGCAAATAAAGATGAATTAGTTACTAAAAATGGAAATTTGAATCCAAAATATAAAGATCAAATAGTTATGATAAATCAGCCATATTTGAACACTGAATATTTAGGATTTTTATTAGATACTTCGCAATTAAAGGATAAGTCATCACCTGTTTTAAACAAAAAAATAAGGCAAGCTATAAATTATGGTTTCGATCGTGAAAAAATGATGAAATACTTAAGAAATAATATTGGATCACCTGCTTTATATGGTTTTATTCCCAAAGGCCTACCTTCTTATTCTGAAAAATTTACCGGATTCAATTATGATCCTGACAAAACACGAAATTTACTTACTGAAGCCGGTTTTCCGAATGGTGACGGACTCACTCCAATTACATTAACAACTACAAGCGATTATTTAGATTTATGCGAATATATCCAGCAGCAATTGGCTCAGTTTGGCATTGAAATAATTATTGATGTTAATACCGGAGCAACTTTCAGAGATATGGTTGCAAACTCTAAGCTGGAATTCTTTAGAGGTTCGTGGATAGCAGATTATCCTGATGCAGAAAATTATCTTGCGCTGTTTTACAGTAAAAATTTCAGTCCTGTCGGACCAAATTATACTCACTATTTTAACCAAAAATATGATAAATTATACGAACAAGCAATGCTTGAAGTTAATGACAGCATTAGATATACTGTGTATAATAAAATGAATCAAATGATTATTCAAGATGCAGTAATTGTACCTCTATATTATGATGAAGTTATTCGATTTGTAAAAAATGATATTTCGGGATTTGAAAGTAATCCTATGAACTTATTAAATCTGAAATACGTTAAAAAATAATTAAACATATGATACTTGTTGCAGATAGCGGATCTACCAATACTGATTGGGTAATTATTGAAAGAGATAAAATTATCTCCTCATTTATTACAAATGGATTTAACCCATACTTTACTAAGAGTGAAGAAATATATCACGAATTAAAAAGTAAAGCCCCCCAAAATATTAATGTTAATAGTATCAGTAATATCTATTTTTATGGTTCAGGTTGTTCATCACCAGAGTTAAATAGTATTATACACAATGGTCTAAATCAATTTTTTCCTGATTCTGATATTGAAATAAATCATGATTTATTAGCTGCTGCACGAGCCCTGTTCATGCATGATTCCGGCATTGTTATTATTCTTGGAACAGGAGCTAATACTTGTTTATATAACGGAAAAAATATTGTGAAAAATATTCCGTCATTGGGATATATTTTAGGAGATGAAGGGGGAGGCGATTATTTAGGGAAATTATTTATTACTGAATTTCTATATGAAAATCTTCCTGAAAATACACATCAGAATTTTTTAAAAAAATATAATCTTAGTAATGATCAAATAATGCACAAAATCTATAAAGAACCTAATCCTAATCGGTTTTTAGCATCATTTTGCGAGTTTATTTCAAAGCATAAAGAAGATTCTTATATGAATAATTTAGTGAAGAAATCATTTACTGACTTATTCCTTAATCATATTACAAAATATGAAAATTATACTAATTTTAAAATACGTGTTACCGGCTCGGTTGGGTTTCATTTTCAAAATCAATTAAAAGAAGTTGCAAAAGAATTCAATGCCCATATCGACCTAATTGAAAAAAATCCTATTACGCGACTTGCTCAATATCATATTAAAACAGATAACTAATGTTTCACACTTGGTAGTCCATATACTATGCTTTAGCAGTTTATATATAATACTTAATTGATTAGTTTCACCACGTTGTTGGTTAGATTTCTTAATTTTTGTGGGTTTTAGTGAATTCGTGTTTTTGTGGCTATTTTCTTTTGCCACGAAAGCACTAAAACACAAAATTACACGAAACATAAAATATTATACAATCATTAATTTTACATTATTAAATATTTACAAATTATAGAAATACGTGCAAAACATTGGTAAATAAGTTTATTTTATTTTTGAATTTTCAAATGTTTTGATATCATAATTTTATCGAGTATCTTTAAATTAGCAATTCTAAAAATAACAGAACTTCAATGAAAACCTGTATAATAATTGATGATGAAAAAAATGCCCGGGAAGCATTAGCAAAAATAATTGAACGTTATTTTAACACTAAAGTAAAAATTCTGCAATTGGCAGATTCTGTTAAAGAAGGTGTATTTGCCATTAATAAACATCGCCCGGATATTGTATTTCTTGACATTGAAATGCCAGAAGAGAATGGATTTAAGCTTTTCGATTATTTTGACATTTACAATTTTGAAGTAATTTTCACAACTGCATACAAGCAATATGCAATCGATGCAATAAAATTTGCAGCACTGGATTATCTTTTAAAACCCATAAACTATATTGATTTAAGAGATGTTCTGGTTCGACTGGAAAAAAAACAAAACAGATCTTCAAATACAGACCAAATTGAAGCATTCTTAAGTAATTTAAATAGCGATCCTGGGAATTTTACTAAAATTGCCCTGCCAACTATGGATGGTTTTCAGTTAGAAAAAATAAATAATATAGTTTATTGCCAGGCCGAGGAAAATTATTGTAAGATTTTTACAAATCGTAACGAAGCAATATTAGTTGCACGAACTTTAAAAAATATTGAAGAATTATTGCCTGACGAAATATTTTTTAGAATACACAAATCGCATCTGGTTAATATGAATTATATTAAATCGTACAGTAAAGCCGAAGGATACAGAATTGTTTTAGAAAATGGGGTTGAGCTGGATGTTGCTACACGCAGGAACGAGGAATTTTTAAAAGCATTAACAAAACGTTAAAATTTCCACTACAGAAGAATGAAAAAAACACTTTTCTTTATATTAATATATTCTTTTCTCTCAACTCATTATTCTTTGGGTCAGCAATATTATTCAAGGAATTATACAATAAATGATGGGCTCCCGGATAATTGCATTCGGGAAATTTATAAAGACAGCAGAGGCTTTTTATGGATAGGAACTGATGCTGGCCTATCCAGGTTTGATGGTAAAAACTTTAAAGTTTATTCATCGCAGGACGGATTAATTGGGGATAAAATATGGTCTATTGCTGAATGTGGAGAAAACTGTATTTGGATTGGCTGCCATGATGGAGGTATTTCTAAACTAAGTAATAAAGAAATTATTTCGTACAATTCGGAATCTGGTTTGATATCAAATGAAGTTAGAAAAATCCATTATTCGGTTAAATTTAATATTTTGCTTATTGGTACCGAAGATGGATTAACTGTTTACAACAATGATAGATTTATTTCTTTTCATAAAAAACTCAATAATATAACCCAAAGACTTCAAATTACAGATTTCTTAGAAAACGATGATTTTATATATGTTTTTACAAATGGAAATGGTTTATATAAGTATATTCCTGCATTGGAAAACCTGATAAGAATTTCTTCCGATCACCCGTTAAACAATCATTTAACCAATTCTGCATTCATTTCCGGCTCAGAAGATACTCTCATAAATTTCAAACGAAAAAGCCTTATATCAATAAAAAATGGCAAAAAGAATGTCACAGATTTTGTAGGTCAGGTTGTTGGCTATAAAGAAGACCTTGATAATAATATTTGGATAGCTGCATGGAGTAATAATTACATAAATGCCGGAGGACTATTTAAGTATGATAGTTCAGGACTTACAAATTTCGGCAATTATCTTGGGATAAAATCCAACAATATTTTATCACTCGAATTTGATTCAAAAGAAAACCTTCTGTGGATAGGAACTAAAGAAGACGGGCTATTCTTATATCCTTTGAGCAATTTTTCATATTATAAAGCAGAGGACTTTAATTTGTCGGAATTAAATATAACTGATTTAAATATTGACAAATCGAATACTTTATGGATTGCCACGAAGAAAAATATTATAAAAAAATATGATACTGGTATTTGTAAAACATTCAGTTTAAATCTGTTTAATGCTAAATTTGAGCGTTTCGTTAAGAACACGATTAAACCAAAATATTATTACCTAATTGATCAAACCGGCTCTTTCGAAAAATATCAGCAACTTATTTCATCAGGTTCATATCCTTTTACAAATCCATATAAAAGACTGAACGGAAATATAATAATAGCTAAAAGTCTTTACAAGCCTCTAAAATATGATGTTTTAATAAATAAAAAATTAACTGAATTTAATAGCATAATAACAGATTCTGAGGGAAATACCTGGGTAGGAAGTAATGTTGGAATTTTTAAAATTGACAAAGAATCAGATAATATTACATATTTTGATTTGGAGGGATATCAATTTAGTAATTTTTCTTTTGATCCTGAAAATAGAATTTATGGCGTAAGTTGGGCTGATCTATTTATATATCCTGACATAGAAAATAATTCAGATTATTACTTATATAATTATTACGACCAAAAAAGTTCGATAAATATTACCAAAATAAAAAATCAGGATGAGAGAATCTGGTTTGTCAGCACCGACCATGGCCTATTCCTTTATGATAAAAATAAGTTTTACTCAACGCATGATCAAAAAACAATAGATAATCAGGCTTTTAATGACATTTGTTTTGATAATTTCGGAAATATTATTGCCGGTGGTATTAATGGTAAAATTTACATTACCGAATTTTCGAATGATACTATACGATCCAAATTTGAAATTGACAAAAAAAGTAGACTATTAGGCTCAAGCATAAGATGGCTCAATTGTACTGATGACAATATATTAATTGCAGGAACCAATGCCGGATTAAATTTCATTGATCTTGACAAGCTTTACAATACCGGGAATATTTTTATAGAAACCATTGATAAATCCAAAGGATTTACTGATTATTCGGGAACAAACTCTATAATCCAAAATGGTAAAAATTTATGGATCGGTTCAAATACTAATCTTATTAAAATTAACCTCGAAAAACTTAAAAAAGAAAAAACTAAATACGTCAACTTTTATATAAAATCAATTGAAGTAAACGACGAGCCTCTCGATCTTAAAAATTTTGAAAACACTGACCAATGGACCAACATACCTAGATCAACAATACAGTTACCATATTACAAAAATTCCATTACGTTTTATTATGATGCTATTAAGTATTTGGATCCTGAAAATATTAATTTTAGTTATAAACTTGAAGGATATCATAAAAATTGGATAAATGAGACAAAAGACAGAAAAGCTGTTTTTCAGAACCTGAAACCGGGAAAATACAGATTAAGAATTAAGGTAATTAACAAAAACAAAAATATAGCGAGTTCTGAGTTATCTATAAGTTTTATAATATTATCTCCTATTTGGCTTAAATGGTGGTTTATTAGTTCAGGAACATGTCTTATAATATTCTTTATTTGGCTTATAATATTTTTAAGAACAAAATCAATACAGAAAAAAGAACGGCTTAGAGCTGAAATTGCAGAAAGAATATCTGAATTTGAAATGAAAGCGCTAAGAGCTCAAATGAATCCTCATTTTATTTTTAATGCAATAAATTCTATTCAGAATTATATGCTTGATAATGATATCGATCCTGCTCTAAGCTATCTTTCTGATTTTGCAAAATTGATTAGATTAACACTTGATAATGTTTCGAAAAGACAAATTACCTTAGATGAAGAATTAAATTATTTGAAGTATTACCTCAGCCTTGAACAAATGCGTTTCGATAAAAAATTTGAAACAGAAATAATTTTACCTTCCGATTATGAAAACAGGAAAATTATAATTCCTTCTATGATTCTTCAACCCTATGTTGAAAATTCAATTAAACATGGATTTGTTTTTAAAGATGACGGAGGGAAAATTAAACTGGAATTTCTGATTTCTGATGATAATATATTAAAATGTATTATTGAAGATAATGGAATAGGTCGAAAAAAATCAAGAGAGCTGAATAAAAACAAAAAAGGCCATACATCAAAAGGAACTTTTATAACAAACGAAAGACTATCATTGCTAAATCAAACTCAACAACGCAAAGGTTATAAAGTAGAAATTATTGATTTGTATGATAAACACAACCTGGCATGTGGTACTCGTGTTGAGATATTTATACCAATATAAAAAGGCTCAAAAAATTGGACCTTTTCTTTATGCGTCTTAATTGTCTATTTATTTTTCAATAGATACGTTACAAATTCCTTACCTTCAATCTCCCCGTATATTTAAAAGAAGTTTCACCATCGAACGTAACATTATTTAAGTTTACAGGATCATAAAATTTTGCATATTTAAAATCAGCAAAATCATCAAAATATGCATTTTCAAAACTTACACCATCAGGAAACTTTGTATATTTAAATATAGCATCTGACTGAAATTTTGATCCTGAGAAATCAACATATTCATCAAAATCAGTATATTTAAAGTTAGCTAAATCATAAAATTCGCAATTAACAAACTCTATTTTATCTTCAAATTCGGAATATTTAAAATTTGCTTCTTCTCTAAATTTTGAATTGCTGAAATTAGTATACTTCGAAAATTTTGTATATTTAAAATTAGCATCATCTTCAAAAACCGAATTTGTAAAATCAATTTCAGATTCAAATTCAACATACTTAAATAATGCTAACTCCTCAAAGGTATTTCCGGGAAAGGATGCCAGTTTATCAAATTCAGAATACTTTACGAGAAAATCATCTTTAAATGTACATTTGTTAAAAACAACATCTTCGTGAAAAAGTGCAATATGTAACTCATCATTATCATCGTCGTTAAAATAAGCTATAAATTTTCCTTTAAAAATACAGTTTGAAAATTTTAACGGTGCATTTATATGATATTTATAAGTTACATTATCCTTAAAGAATACTTCAAAGTCAAAATCTTTATCTTTATCTTCAATAAGTCTGAAATCTATGTCGCCAGAAATAGTGACATTTTCGTAGTGTGCAGCTTCTCCTTTATTTAATTTGGTAATAATCTCGTTAGCATCTATACTTATTTGCATAAATGCTAAAAAAGGGAAAAGCGATAATGTAATTGTCAAAAATAGATTTTTCATTTCAGTTTAATTTTTTGATTTAACTAAAGACGAATAATTATTCAGATTGATGCAGCAATGAGATTTATTTATCTTATTCTCTCAATCTTATTAATTTTTTCAAGCAAAATCTCCTGGTTTTCTTTTAACTTCCTGATTGTTGTTAGAATCTCCATTTGAATAGGATTTTGTGAAGATAAATTTCTCATTTCTTCGCTCCTGATACCCAACCTGGAATCCCAATAACCCAGTAACAGAGCAAAAAATATAAACAGGATTATCAATATTGGAATGGCGACATAAACATTCGCGATTAAGTATTCCCCAACGCCTGTATTTTTGATTGCTCCAAGAAATATGGTAACCATCATAAAAAGATTGATATATCCGATATACATTTTCGACCTGTCAAGATATACCTTCCATCTGATTAAAGCTTTTTTATCTACTCTCATAACTACTAATATTTTAACGTTAATATAAGAAAACAGCTAGACAACTTACATTGAGACACTTTATTAATTTCTGGTGTCAAAGTATCAAGATATGAGTATCAAGATTCAAGATAAAACCACTTACTTCTTGATACTTGAAGGCTTGATACTTGATACTTTTCAATCAAATATTGCTACACACGCGGTAAATAAGAAGTCTAATTAAAAATCTCACATCGAATTCATGTTATTTATGTAAAGTTAGATATAAAACCTCAAGATTGATTATTGTTTATTGACAAATAATAATTTTTTAACGGCTCAGGTTTAATTTAGCATGTAAAACCTGGTGTGTGTTTGTTATACCAATTATTCATCATAGTGTCGTATAAAGAAATAATTTATATGCGACAATATGATACATAAATGGTATTAGCTTGTTTTTTTACGATATAACACCTGGATGTATTTTGAATGATCTGCAGGAGTGAAAATTTGAATTAACTCCCAGCTTTTATTATAATCAGCAATAGATTTTCTTAATCTGCTAATTCTGGCTAAAGATCTGCTTATATCATCTGAGTCGCCATTCAACTCATCTGTAACATCCCAGGGAAAAGATTCGACTCTAAAGTCGTAGCTAATTTTTTTGTCGCCAACTTTTAAGTGCAATTCGGCTATTTCATTTTCTCTAAAACCCGGAACCGGAATACATAAATCTTTTAACATAATTTTGTCCTTTCATTTAAATTAATAATTACTCTATTATAATGGCTTGTAGAAGGTTATATATTTAAGTGATTAGGTTTGTGTATATCTTATATTATCATTTTATCATATCTTAACACTTTAGGAACAAGCTATATGCCAATCAGCATAAAGTGCTTTCATGCTGATACTTAACAAAATTTATTAATAATGGTTGGTAATTATTTTGTGCGGCTACGTTCAAAGAACGTACGAATTCGCACAAAAAAAGAAGCTTGAAAAAGCTTCTTTTTAATAAGAAAGAACAGAAGTGAACAAATTGGGGATCTTATATACTCAAAAATCGGGAAAGTATAGGGGAATATTCACTTCTGTCTTCCTTATTTCCTTTTTTATTTATAAAACTTTCTTAATATTCTCAGTAACAATATGACCATCGAATAATTGAATAATTCTATGAGCTTTTTCAGCATCTGAAGGCGAGTGTGTTACCATTACAATAGTTGTACCTTCATTATTTAACTCAGCTAACAAATTCATAACTTCTTCGCCATTTGCTGAATCTAAATTACCTGTAGGCTCATCGGCAAGAATTAATTTTGGATTTGCAACAACAGCTCTTGATATAGCAACACGTTGCTGCTGACCACCTGATAATTGCTGTGGGAAATGTTTCTTACGATGCGACATTTTCATTCTGTCAAGTACTGCCTCCACTTTTTTTCTTCTTTCAGACGAAGGCATATTTAAATATAGTAATGGAAGCTCTACATTTTCATATACAGTGAGTTCGTCTATTAAATTAAAACTTTGAAAAACAAAACCAATATTACCTTTTCTTAAGTTAGTTCTTTGTCTTTCTGAATATTTTGAAATCTCCTGATCCATAAAATTTAATTCACCTGAAGTAGGATTATCAAGCAATCCAACGATATTTAATAAAGTTGATTTACCACAACCTGATGGTCCCATAATTGCTACAAATTCTCCACTTTCAATATTCAAATTTACTTTATTAAGAGCTGTAGTTTCTACTTCGTCTGTTCTGAAAATTTTTACTAGTTCATTAGTTTTAATCATGACTGTAAGATTTAAATTATTATTATTACTATATTATTCTTTTATTTTAGGTTCTACTGTTATATTTCGACTACGCTCAGTATCAATTTTAGTGGAAATGATTAAATGCGTAAATAATTAAATGGTCTATTGGTAAACTCAAAACTTTGAACTTTAAACTCTAAACATTTAACTATACTTCCTTTTCTGTCATAATCTTTCATAACCATTTTATCATTCAATCATTTTGTCATTACCCATTAAATTCGTGGTAGTACCTTATTTTAGTATTAACTGATCAACATCATTAAAGTTATCATAGCTCGATACAATAACTTGTTCTCCGGGATTTAATCCTTCAAGCACTTCATAAAATCTTGGGTTTTGACGTCCTATTGAAATATCTCTTTTCACAGCTAAATCGCCTTCTTCGTTAACAACATATACCCATTGTCCGCCGGTGCTTTGATAAAATCCCCCACGAGGTATTAAAACAGCTTGTTTCGATTCGCCTAACTCAAGTTTAAGTCTGAAAGTTTGTCCAATTCTTATCTGGCTTGGTTTCTCGGAAGTAAACACCATATCAACTGCAAATCTGCCATTATTAACTTCCGGATATACCTTATCAATTATTAAAGTATAATTTGAACCTGCAAAATCGAAACTGCCTGGCAATCCTTTTCTAACACGTGCAATATAGTGTTCATCAATTTCTACTCTTAATTTATAATTATCAAGAATATTGATAGTCCCTATACGGGAACCATAAATAATAACTTCACCAATTTCAGGATTTAAGTTTGCCAATTCACCATCAACAGGAGCTTTTACATTAAGATCATCCAATCTACCCTGAATAATTTTCAAATTTTCCTGCATATTTCTAATTTGATTGTCCATGGCTTTTAGTTGAACTTTTCTATAAATAGAATCGTTCTTTAAAGCTTCTTTTAATAACGAATGCTGACGGCTTGTAGCATAATACTGCTCATATGATTGATCAAAAACCTCTTTTGAAATATGCTCATCATCAAATAACTTTTTATTGTACTCATACTGACGCTTTTGCATTTTTAATAATCGTTCAGTTTCAATAAGTGTCTGTTTTCTATTAATGGTATTCAATTCTAAAGTGATTTTTGTATTTTCGAATTCGTTTATTGATCTTGAAACAGCAGCCTCATTATTAGAGATTTCTAAAATTAAATTGGTATTACTTAAACGTAGAATCACATTTCCTTTTTTCACCATATTACCTTCGTCAATTAATATTTCATCAACTCTCCCTCCTTCGATAGCATCTAAATAAATAGTCCTTATTGGTTCTACTGTTCCAGTCTGTGCTATATAATCCTTAAACTCATCTTCAATGATTGATTCAATTGTAATTTTTTCCTTTTCTACATTCAGCTTTGAACTTTTATCGCCAAAAAAGATATTATATGAAACGAGAAGAATAAGAACACTCCCCACTGTTATCCAGACTGTTCTTTTGTTTAGCCATTTATGCTTTTTTTCTATTACTCTATCCATTATTTAAAAAATTTGTAAAATTTATTTAGATTCTGCCCTTCAATAATCATTTATTATGCCAAAACATGTATACATCTGTTTTAATGATTATTACAGATTCTTAACATCTTTTTACAAAAGACAAACTGTTCGATAACGAAACAGGCGGAGTACGAATTCGTACATAAAGTCATTTTAACATTTTAGTCATTTTAATTGTATCTTTACGGTTAATTCGGACAAGAATTTATTTAACTACCTTATTATGAGCGAAAAGATTGGCAAAATACTGGCAATTGACGACAATGAAGATATACTGTTTGCGTTAAAACTTCTACTTAAAAATCATGTGGAATTAATTCAAACTGAAACAAATCCTGAAAAAATTCCGGAGTTTTTGCATAACGAAAATTACGATGTTATTCTTCTTGACATGAATTTTACTAAAGATGCCATTAGTGGTCAGGAAGGTTTTGACTGCTTAGCAAAAATCACAGGAATAGATCCTGATGCGGTAGTTGTATTTATAACTGCTTATGGCGATGCTGAAAAAGCTGTTAAAGCAATTAAGCTTGGTGCTACAGATTTTGTTTTAAAACCATGGCAAAACGAAAAGTTACTTGCTACAATTTCATCTGCAATTAAACTTCGTAGATCAAAAAGTGAAGCTACGGATTTAAAGAAAAAACAAAAGGCAATTAGTGCTATTCAGGATCAACCTTTTCATGAATTTATCGGTAATTCTCCTGAAATGCAACAAGTATTTACAACAATTAAAAAAGTTGCCAGAACCGATGCCAACATTCTAATTCTTGGCGAAAACGGAGCCGGGAAAGAACTTGTAGCAAGAGCTTTACATCGAAATTCACTCAGAAAAGACGAAGTGTTTATGAGTGTAGATTTGGGTTCAATTGCAGAAACATTATTCGAAAGCGAACTATTTGGGCACATGAAAGGTTCCTTTACTGATGCAAAAAAGGATAAACCAGGGAGGTTTGAAATAGCATCAGGGGGAACATTATTTTTAGATGAAATAGGGAATTTATCATTGCCCATGCAAGCCAAACTACTTAATGTTCTTGAAAGAAGAGAAATTACCCGGGTAGGTGCCAATAAATCAAACAAAATTGATGTTCGGCTAATTTGTGCTACAAATAATAATATTCATACAATGGTTCAGGATGAATCGTTTAGGCAAGATTTAATATATCGAATAAATACTGTAGAAATACATTTACCTCCTTTAAGAGAAAGAGTAAGTGATATTCCATTGCTTGCAGATCATTTCTTAGGTATCTATTCAAAGAAATACAGAAAAAAAATTAAGGGTATTAATGCCGATGCAATGAAAAAGATGAGTCAGTATCAGTGGCCAGGAAATGTAAGAGAATTACAACACGCCTTGGAAAGAGCTGTTATTATGAGCGATTCCGACATATTGGAATCTGATGATTTTTTACTTACAACCAGAAGTGAAAAAGTTGCAGAAATTGAAATTGACACATACAACCTTGATGAAATAGAAAAGAATATAATTGTTAAAGTACTAAAACAAAATCAAGGTAATGTAACCCAAGCTGCAACAATACTTGGACTGACCAGGACTTCGTTATACAGAAGAATGGAAAAATATGGTCTTTAGAAATTTTAGATTTGTTGCTATATTTAGAATATTGTTGTTAACAGCAACAATATTTCTTTTTTTCTATACACTTACTTTAGAGTATTTTATTACTCCATTCTTAATTGCACTTATAATCATATTCCAGATTTATCTCATTTTTAAATACCTGGACAAAACAAACCGTGATCTTTCGAGTTTCCTTGAATCTATTCGTTTTTCTGAATTTACACGATCTTTTAAAATTGAAGGGATGGGATCATCTTTTGATGAACTGAACAAAGCTTTTAATGATGTAATTCAGGACTTCCAAAAAGTACGATCTGAAAAGGAAGAGCAATATCAATACTTTCAAAATCTTGTAAGGAATATTGATGTAAGTATCATAACCTATCAACGTGATGGTACAGTCGATATGGTTAATAATGCATTTAAAAAACTATTCCAGATAAATTCTGTAAAGAATATTTACGACCTGAATAGTATTAGTCCCAAATTAGTAGATACTCTTATTAAATTTGAACCGGGAAAAAGTTACCTGGTAAAGATTCAGGAAGAAGATGATATTTTACAATTAGCCATATCGGGAACAGAATTTAAGATACTGAATAAAAGCATTATACTTATTACTATTAAAAATATTCAAAGCGTATTAGAGGATCAGGAAACAGAAAGCTGGCAAAAGCTAATCCGGGTTCTTACACACGAAATAATGAATTCAATTACGCCAATTTCTTCGATTACTTCTACATTAGATTTAATGTTGAAAGATGCTCAGAATAAAGAAACTCCTCCTGATAAAGAATCCATAGCAGAAGTTCAACTGGCCATTCAAACCATTAATAAAAGAAGCAATGGTTTGCTTCATTTTGTTGATACTTATAGAAATTTAACAAAGATTCCTACACCAAATTTCAAAATAGCTAAAGTTAAAGAGGTTCTTGATAATATTAAGCTCCTATTTCAGGAAGAAATCAAAACGAATAATATAGATTATGTTGTATCAATTGAGCCCGAATCAATTGAGTTCCATGCCGATACAAAATTAATTGAACAAGTTTTAATTAACTTAATTAAAAATGCCATACATGCTCTTGAAAATAGTGAAATGCCTATGATTCATGTAAAGGCCTACTATAACAAACGCGGGAGAGTTACAATACAGGTTATCGATAACGGACAAGGAATACTAAAAGAAGTATTAGATAAAATTTTTATACCGTTTTTCACTACTAAACCAAAAGGTTCAGGTATCGGATTAAGTCTATCGAAACAAATTATGCGATTACATGCTGGATCGATTACAGCAAAATCAGAAATAGAAAACCTGCCACCCGCCCGCCTGCCGGACGGACAGGGCAGGCAGGGAGGAACAACTTTTACTTTAACTTTTTAGTTAAAAGTGATAGGATGACTTATAGTCATCCTATCACTAAACAAAAGAAACATGCTACTAGAAAAAGATTTTATATATCACATTTATAATCAAGGCAACAACCATAGAAAAATCTTCTTTAGTCAAGAGAATTATTTATTTTTCCTTGAAAAGATAAAAACATATATAACACCTTATGCCGATATCTTGGCTTGGTGTTTAATGCCTAATCATTTTCATTTAATGGTATTAGTGAATTATGAAAGTTTGCCTGAGAGTGGGGGTGCGACTCCAAGTCGCACTCCTACTAAAACAATCAGTTTTAATCATTCCATAGGAATTATGCTTGCATCCTATACACGAGCTATAAACAAAATATTACTTCAGGAAGTTTATTTCGAGGAAAAACAAAAGTCGAATGTTTAAATTGTCCAAACGGAATAACGCCGTCTTTTATTGCTAAAAATGGAATTACGCAATTAAATTCATCAAATCCCGAAAATGAATATCCACAAATATGTTTCAATTATATACACCAAAATCCAGTAAAAGCAGGTCTGGCAGGAAAAGTAACAGAATGGTCATTTTCATCAGCTAAAGATTATTCAGATTTGCGTAACGGAAAGCTAATTAACAAAATTGCAGCTAAGAATTTTGGATTAATTTACAAAGATGAGTCTTGATTCGAAGTAAAAGTAGATAAAAAGTGATACGATGACTCTAAGTCATCGTATCACTAAGAAAATTATAACTTCAAATCCTTATCAAATAGCTTAGCTATATAAATTGACATTTTTAAAAAGTCGTAACCATCATTTCTATTGGTCAATATTAAAACTGTCATATGAGTATCAGGTAAGAGTAAAACTAAGTTTGAATAACCCCTTTGAGAACCACCATGCCAATTATAGCGAACACCATTTTTTTTCATTACAGCCCAGCCATAACCATAATAGGGGACATCCTTGCTATCAGATAATTTTTCAATTGAAAATATTTTAGAAAGACTTTCGCTTTTCAATAATTTCTCTGAAAATAAAGCTTTAGTCCATTTGGCATAATCTATAGAATTAGTATATATCCCCTGCTCCCCATACACTTTACTAATATCTTTTTTTGTAATATATTTTTCATTTTCTTTGAAATGACTTTCTGCTATATTTTGATCGCTAATTTCATCTGTTAAAAAAGTATTATTCATTGAAAGCTTTTTGAAAATGTACTTATGCAAAAAAACCTTATATGACTTTTTTGATTTTTTTTCAATAATCTTTACTAGTAAAGCATAATCCGAATTACTGTATTTCCATTTGGTTCCCGGTTCAAAAACATACTCATCTTGATTTTTAAAAAATTCGTAAACCTGATCATTTGAATTAACTTCTTCTTCATTATAACTAACTAAACCTGATGTATGATTCAAAAGATTTCTTATTTTAATTTTTTTACCATATTCAGGGAAATCAGGAAATATATCTTTTAGATTATCGTCTAAACTCAATTTATTTTTTTCGACTAGTTTAAGAACAGCAAGTGAAGTAAATGATTTTGATAATTCTGCAAGATTAAACGTTTTATCGACCGTCATTATTTCATTTTCTTGCACATTCGATAATCCATAAGCCTTATTAAAGATAATTTCTCCATTTTTTATTACTGAAATAACAGCTCCAGGATTATCATTTGAAAAATAAGTTAAATACTTATCGACATCTTTTTCTATTTTTTTAAGGTCTAAAGTATCTTGAGCATTAACAGAGAATTGAAATAAAACAAATATTATTATAATAACTCCTGCTATTTTCTTAAATAGTAGTTTCATTAGTGTAAATATTATTTAAAGTTGTGTTTTTCAATTAATTAGTTACTTTAAAAGATTGCTTCGCTCTGCTCGCAAAGACTATTTTTTGGACACTTTCTTTTTATTTAATTATTTATTATTCGATTTACAATACATATTTAACATTTCCTTAGCTTTTGAAACACCAAGTTCCAGTGCCATATTAAAATCTGAGCAACCTTTCTCATAGTTACTTATATTAATATATGAAACACCTCTATTTAAATATGCATTCCCGTTGCTCTTAACCTTTTCTATATATTTGTCGTAATCGGTAATAGCTTCAGTGTGTTTCTCAAGAATCCCCAGAGAAACAGCTCTCCCCAAATAAGCATCTGAATAATTCTTATTATACTTTAGTGTCTGGTTAAAATCACTAATTGAAGCTTCATATTTTTGTTGCATTGCCTTAGCAACACCTCGTAAATAATACGACTCAAAATAATCATTCTTATATTTAACGGCTAAGTTAAAGTTTATTATAGCTTTTTGGTGATCTGGTTTATGCATATATACCAAACCTTTTCTATAATAAGGTTCATGATCAGAGCTATTCAATTCAATTGCTTTATCGTAATCTGATAAAGCATCATCATATTTTAATAAAGCTGCTTTTGCATTACCTCTTTTTTTATACGATTTTGCATCTCGAGGATTTATCTCAATGGCTTTATTAAAATCAGCTAATGCTCCCTCAAAATCTTGTATTTGTAATTTAAAATATCCTCTCTGATAATACGCATTCTGATTATTGGCATCAAGTTTAATAATAGCATCATAATCAGCAATTGCACCTTTGTAATCATCTTTATCAATACGGTATTTAACCCTACGCTGATAGGCATCCAAATTATCTTTATCCAACTCCAAAGCTTTATTAAAATCTTCAACAGAGCCTTCTAAATCACCTAAATTGGCTTTAACTATTCCTCGCTGATGATAAGCCTCTGCATAAACTGAATCCAACTGAATTGCTTCATTCAAATACTCTAAAGCCAAATCATATTCGTTTAAATTTGATTTAACATAAGCCAAAAAGTAAAAAACATCAGGGTTTTCCTTATTTAACTCTAATGCCCTATTTAAATCACTTAAAGCATTTTTTAAATCATCTTGCCTGATAAATAATAATGACCTGCCAAAATATCCTTCAAAGTTTTCAGTATCAAGTTCTAATAACTTGTTGAAATCGACTAAAGCATCCGATTCTTGTTCCAGTTGATAATAAGCATTAGCTCTGCTTAACAAGGCATTTATATTTTTCTTATTAAAATTTAATGCTTTACTATAATATTTTGCTGCCACATCATATTTTACGGAGTCGGTATAGATTTGTCCCTTTTGATAATAATTATTTGATATTTTAGGTTTTAAAACAAGAAATGCAATAATAATTATAATTAATGCCGCTGATATTAATATCCATTTTTTCATATTGCTACAATATTTAATTTGGTTTTTCTACGAAATTAACCATATAACGTTACAAGTTGAAATGAATATACAAAAAAATACTCTGTTAGGGTTTCGAATCCCTGACAGAGTTTACACAGCTAACTTCTTTTTTTGTAACGCAGCAGGCGCTGCGTTGTCCTGATGCACTGCATTACCAAAAGGAACTCGTAGCACCTGCTGCGCTAATATTAAGAATCGAAGCAGGTACTTTGCTGTCCATATTTTTTAATATCTTCAAAGCCCCCTTTCCAGTAAACGATTTCAGTTCTTTCATAATCCTATCTAATGGCTTTTGAAGATTATAAATTATCATATGAACATGATTACTCATAATGCAAAAACAAACCAACTTATAATCTCTACCATCCCTAAAATGTAAAGAATCAGAAACTAATTGTGCTATTTCCGGTTTTGACAAATAATAAGGGTCATTAAGATTATTATCTAAATATTCATCAAAAGCTAAAAAATAATCCTCCTGTTGTTCTTGTTTTAGCCTTTTAACTGATTTGCCTAAAATATCAGTTGTATTTGTGTTTTTATAAATATTTGATATATTTTCTATCTCACTTACAGGTATTGAACCATACAGACGAAAAGTTATAAAAAACATACCTCCCTGCAGCTGAATATGTGGTAGATTTCGGCGGTATTCATCAGGTGTTTGTTTTTTCTGCATAGTTATTTATTACAAATTACTAATTTATTGATTTTGTAGAATAGTACAAATTTTATGCTAAATAAACGCAGCAGGCGCTGCGTTGTCCTAATATGCTTGATAAAAAAATGCTTCACAAAAGCGAAGCAGTAGTATAATATTATCAGGAAAATTATATTAGAATCTGTTAAGCCATCTGTAACGTCTGGTATTGTCGCCAAAGTTCATTCCAATCATTATTTCATGCGAACCATAACTAATTCTTTGAATATCATTTAAAGAATAATCGAAAGCATAACCAACATACAACTTGTCAATTTTTATACCCACCATAGTAACAATAGCATTACCTGTTCTATAAGAAAATCCTAACCAGTAATCTCTTTTATAATATCCTTTTACAGATACATCTGCCTGTAAATTAAATGCCTCAGTTGTTTTTATTAATAAGGAAGGTTCAATTTCAAAATCATTATCCATATCATATCTATAACCTGTTATCAAGTAATAATTTCTCACTTGCTGATAATCGGTAAAACTATTATCGCCTCCAAATTTTACCGAAGCCTGGAATAAATTCTTTGCTGATACCCCAAAATAAAATGGCTGATATGTATAATATATTCCAACACTTCCATCAGGAATAAACATGCTTTCGCGTGCTTCGTCTATTAATGGATCATAGCCCTCAAAAGTGTGTAGTTCACTTGTGTTTACTCTAAACTGATATGCCGATAAAGATAAACCTAAAGATAACTGCCCGTCTTGAATAAATAAATGATATGCGTATGATAATTCTAGTCCTGTTCTTCCAATTGGCCCGTTTTTGTCGTTATATAAATAAGCTCCTAATCCTATCTTCCCGCTAGGACGGCGTCTTTTTGTTCTTTTCTTAACTGATCTTGACTTTGAAATATGACTAGTTTTCAAGATTCTGGTTTGCCCGCTTATAGCCTGTATCATTGGTGCATCTTCAAAACCCAGCCATTGTTGACGTGCAGTAAGATTAAAAGTAGTATATCCCTCACTTCCCGCGTAAGCAGGGTTAATAAGGAATTTGTTCATCGTATATTGACTAAAAATGGGTTCCTGACTTTTTGCAGAAAACACAGTCAACATTATGATAAACAGTATAGTTAATATTTTTTTCATTAGTCTGTAAAACAAATCAATCTATGTGAGATTTCCAAAATTCTACCTTATTATTGTTACCGTACCAACTATTGGTTCTTCTCCATTATGTAAATCTATAACATAATAATAAGCATCCATTGGTAATTTTTTACCTTTCTGGCTTGTACCATCCCAGAACTGATCAGATGAATATCCACTAGACTGGAAAACTCTTTCACCCCATCGGTTAAATATATCGACAGTTACTTCATTAAAAATAAATAATTGTTCAATTTCCCAGGTATCATTTATACCATCATCATTAGGTGTAAATGCATTTGGTATTTCTATATCTCCACAGGAACGAACTATAACCGTATCCGATCCGACACAACCGAAATTATCCGTAACACTTACCCAGATTTCCTGGTCTATGGTTTGAGTATATACAGTGTATGTTGATGATATATCACCATCGAACCAATCATAATAAATTCCGTATTCCGATACATCAAATACAAGGCCTTCATCACCACAATAAGTAGTATCAGGACCTAAATCTACAGCAGGTAAATCATGAACGATCAATAAAGCAGTATCTGATGCGATACAACCATAATTATCGGTTACACGAACCCAGTATTGTCCATCTGTTGAAGCTATTAATGTTTCTTCATTACTATCGTCTTGCCACAAATAAGTAAATATATCCGAGGCCGAAGCAATAAACTCATAAGTCTCACCACTACAGATATCAGCATCCAGTCCCAAATCAACAAAAGGTGTTGAAATAATCACCGTATCTTCGTATTGTTCTCCGGTACAACCATATAAATTTGTTTCCGTTACCCGGATAAAATGAGCCCCGGCAACTGAATTCCACTGAACATCAACAGAGTCATTATAATTATTTACAATTGTTCCACCAGTTACTTCCCAATCGAAAACGGAATTGCCATTATCACCAATTACGCCATAACGAACCGTACCATCGCCACAAGCAACGGGTAAATCCTGAGCATAACTATTAAAACCCGATCCGAAAACCAGGAAAAAGATTGAAATTAATATTTGAATATAATTTTTCAATTTTTTATTTTGCATTTTAGCAAAGTCACGGTGTGACTTGCTAATTAACTATGTTTTATCGAACTCGCTTGTCGCTTTTCTTTTAAATAGTTACGCCGTGACTATCATTAGCGAAGCTTGGTTTTGGTTTTAAAACCGGTTCAGGAAAATCCTGAACCAGTTTAAATATAGTTAAATATTTTTAAACAAAATTAGTTAGCCCAAGTATTTACAATATGATAAATTGGACCTGTTGTTGGAGTAGGATTAACTCTAATAGTTACTGTTTCAGGAACAGCATAATAAGTAAAGTTAGCAGCTACAGTATCGTCACCATCAAGTACAATAAAATCACCAAAACGAGAAGCATTATCATTAATACTTGTTAATGTATAAGTATATACAGTTGCACTATTATCAATAACAGTAAAAGTCCCAGCAGCAACTGAAGTAATATCATACGCACCAGTAGCAGCCTGCGTGTAAGGGACAGCAGTTGTATATTCCTCAGCTAAAACAGGAGGTATAATAACAGTAGTTTTATCACTATCATAAAAATCTTTATCAGCACCAGCGCCAGTAAGTGTTTTAACTTCCAATGTCCAAACTACACGATAGTTTTGCCATCCACTAGAAATTGTAGCAGTTACATTAGCAGGTAAGCCAGCATCACCCTCACATAAATTATAAGATGTAGTTCCACCTAAAGTCGCTGTTGGCTGAGCCACAACAGTTACGGCAATATTTGTACCAACACCATCGTCACAACCTCCCATTGCTGCAGGAGCTATTTCCAACACATTAATATTGTATGGAGAATTAGCAACTAACATTCCGGATATTGTAGTATAATTATCCTCATTAAGAGGGTTATTATTACCAAATGTAATATCACTTGTAACCTGCTCAGTCCAAGTCCAAGTAAAACCAGCAGTTAAAGTACCTGCACCATCAGGATCATAAGTTGGATGATAGTACGCATCAGGGTTAGCATATAAAGGAACAGTTGTACCTTCCATTACCGTAACAGCACCTGTAGTAGCATAATCCGTTGCTAAACCAGGAACGTCAGTACTTTGTGCAAAAGCTCCTGTAATAACGAATGCTAATACCAAGGTAAAAGCAATTTTAAAAATGTTTGTTTTTTTCATGATCTAAAAGTTTAAGTTAGTATTTAATTAAATTTAATAAATTTTTGTTTTTTAAGAGATTAATTTTCTTGATACGTAATATTTTATAAAAGGTTTACTAATCCTTGAGTATATATTTAATTATTTCAATATGTTAAATTAGTGTGTTATAATATTTAACGTTCTTTCAGCTCTTTGGTTTCAATTATCCTTTCATGTTTGATAAAAATCTTCAATTAAGCCGTAAAAGTATCATTTTTAATGATTAATGCCAAAACAGCTTTTATCAAATGTTCTTTTTTTACATAAACAGTCTTTTTTCAGTGTCGAGACACAATCTTCTTTATTTTTGAGACGCAATGCATTACGTCTTTACAGTATTTATTGTTCAATGTTTATTATTCATTAGTAAATAGTAATTTGTAATTCGTCATTATTCATTATTCAATTATCAACCTGCTTGCCGCAGGCAAGTAATAATTAGTCAATTTTTTAATTACTCCAGCCATCTTCTATATGGTACTGAGGTCCTGTATCTGGGACTTTAAAAACCGTAACCGTCGGGCTACTAAGAGTATTTACACAAGTATTACTATCAGTAATTTGTATTGTATATACATAATCCGTATCAGGTGTTCCATCATCAACCCAAATAGGTGCTACCACAGGAATATATGCATAAGGATCTCCTACCCCATTAATAGTTTCCGTAGGGTTTGTTCCATCGTCAATAACAAGATCCCAAGATATTGAAGCTGTTGTAAAATCAATATCAATTTGTGTATTACTTCCATCACAAATTGTATCCAATGCTGCACTAACTGTAATTGTTGCTGTTGGTAATGGATTTTCGGTAACATCAACTGTTGAAGCCATATTTTCGGAACAGGTTCCAGAGGCATCAGTTGCAACTACACTATAAGTTACCGTCCCTGTATTCGTTTGATTTCCAAAATCAAGTACTGCATCTATTCCAGCCCAAATACCAACAGAAGTTACTCCTGCAAACAATTCATAATTAACACCAACATCAGAATAACTCAATCCTACAGACATTCCTCCATCTCCAGCACAGTATGATCCTCCACCTGTAACATTATATGCAGTTGGTACAGGAACAACTGTTACAGTAACATCGGGACCAAAAGGAACGCCTGCTCCATTATTATCTGAAACAGCGGTTATTGTATATGTTCCTGCACTATCAACAGAAAAAGTAAGCGGACTTGTAGCCTGTGGAGCAAAAGTATGACTATCGCCACCTTCTTCAATGGTAACATTCCAGTTAGGATCACCAGTCAGATCAATGCTAAGCGTCACTGATTGTCCAGCACAAATTGATGTGTCATTGTTAGTAAAGGTTGCTGTTGGCAATGGTGCCGATTCTGTAGTACCAAGGGTAAAATAATGCTCATCAAGATTAACCCTCCAGTCAGAAAGAATTGTTCCACTATTTACTCCTCCATCTGTAACAGTTCCATCAACTATTTCCCATAAAGCACCTGACCACTCAACCATTTTCATATTAGCTGCCCTGTCGCTGGTCATAGCCGGCAACAAACTTTGATCATCCCATCTGATTTTTACACGAGATGAATCCGGATTTACATTTTCAATTCGCCAATATTCATTTCCACTTACCATTTCAAGCCCTGCTTCTCGTGAACTAGTATCCATAGGAAAACTATGAGGATTTAAATTATAATATTGTGCTTCCCAATATTGTACTCCTGTTGTAGCTGTATTAATTACTTCAACCCGGCCATACCTTGATGCATCTCCTACCGGAAAAACAAAATCATCATTACTATTGATAAGTTTTCTCATTGGCCCGTCCACATAATTTGAACTACTATAGCCAGTAACAGCCGTTGTTTCTGCAGAATTATCCACTGTTAATATATTTGCAGAACTTGTTGTAATAATACCAGAAGTAAAAGTAAGATTTCCGTCAATTTCAACAGGGCTCGATAATGTAAGACCGTTAGTATTATTCATAATTACATGATTAAACGCATTTCCTGCAGTAAAACTACCTGTTCCCGATATTGTTTGAGCAGCACTTGTTCCGTTAAATTCTACAATTGCACCTGCGCCTGTTCCCGCGTCAAAAGTTCCGGCATTAAATACAAGATTGCCACGAACTTCTGTTTTTTTGTCAAATTCGTTAATAACTTTGAGAGTTGCATCATCGCCGTCTATGGTGAAATCTCCAAGAACTGTCAGATCAAGGTTTGGTAATTCTCTATCGCCTGTTTCGCTGAATTTAATATTATTTACTTGTGTAATATTACTTAAAACACTATAATCTGTAGA
>JAUWQL010000048.1 GCA_030611105.1 Bacteroidales bacterium | reverse complement strand
ACTTTACAGATGTAAAGGTATGAATTGAAGTATTAATTATTAAATAGAGTTATTAACAATGAAACTTAAAAACTAAACTAAGTGACAACCATATTCATGAATGGTCAAAGAATAAACTAGAAACAAGCAACTAGCAACCAGAAATCTGTATCAAATATAAAGAAAAGTTGGATAAGGCAGAAAGCTAATAAATACTATAGAAGCCCGAGATCTAGCATCGCTTCTTCGCTCATCAGGCTTTTATCCCAGGGCGGATCAAAAACCAAATTAATTTTTGCTTCTTTCACTCCTTCGATGGCAT
Organism: Bacteroidales bacterium; assembly: GCA_030611105.1. Classification (GTDB taxonomy): domain Bacteria; phylum Bacteroidota; class Bacteroidia; order Bacteroidales; family UBA12077; genus UBA12077. The sequence continues at coordinate 23,148 of JAUWQL010000048.1, read as the reverse complement.
TGGTTTTTTCATTCACTTCACCAAGAAGTTGATCTGCCATTGGACAGTTTGGAGCTGTCAAAGTCATTTTTATTTCAACCTTTTTGTCATCATCCACATCAATGGCATAAATAAGTCCAAGGTCATATATGTTCACTGGAATCTCAGGATCGAAAATCTCTTTTAGCGTTTTTACAATTTCTGCTTCTAAAGCCATAAAATCATTTTGTTCCATAATTCAATCTTCTTAATTTCCCTCCCGATAGTTATCGGGATGCATTATATGCCATGGCATATAATTTCATTTGCTTAAGCATTGCCAACAAACCATTCGAACGCGTAGGCGATAAGTTTTGTTGTAAACCAATATTATCAATAAAATATAATTTATTGTTCAGTATATCAACAGGTTTTTGCCCACTTAAAACCCGAACCAAAAGAGCCGCAATACCTTTTGTAATAATTGCATCACTATCAGCTGAGTATTTCACCACGTCACCTTCCATTTCGGCAAAAAGCCACACTTTCGACTGGCAACCTTCAATTAAATATTCTTGTGTTTTATATTTAGGATCAATAACCGGAAGGTCTTTACTAAGCTCAATTAAGTAATTGTACTTATCCATCCAATCATCAAATACTGAAAACTCTTCAATAATTTCGTCTTGTTGTTCGTTTAATGTCATTTTGTAATTTTATTTTTTCCTTTGCGTACCTTTGTTTATGCTTTGTGCTACTTTGCGTTATAGCTTTTACGCTAAGTTTCGCAAAGTTAATTTTCAATTTTTTATCTTTTAAAATTTTTCAAATTATTAATTGATTTACTTTCATGAAATTATATTTTCAAGTTAAGCAAACATTTGTTTAACAGTCAAAATTGCTTCGAATAGTTTATCAATTTCTTCTTTTGTATTATAAAATGAAAATGATGCGCGAATTGTTCCTTCAATGTTAAATCTATTCATCAATGGTTCTGCACAATGATGACCAGTGCGAACCGCTATACCCATTTTATCAATTACCATACCTGCATCGTAATGGTGAATATTATCAAGAATGAAAGATATTACACTTACTTTTTCTTCTGATGTCCCAATAATTCTCAGACCATCGATTGATTCCAGTTTTTTGGTAGCATAATCCAGTAATTCTTTTTCGTATGCAGCTATATTTTCTAATCCAATCTCCTGAATATAGTTAATGGCTGCTACTAATCCTATTGCGCTAACATAATTTGGTGTTCCTGCTTCGAATTTAAATGGCAGTTCGTTAAAAGTAGTTTTTTCGAATGTTACTTTTTTAATCATCTCACCACCTGTCATAAATGGTGGCATTTCGTTAAGCCACTTTTCTTTTCCATAAAGTACACCAATACCATTTGGTCCATATATTTTATGACCTGAAAAAACAAAAAAATCGCAATCCAGTTCCTGCATATCAATATTACCGTGCTGAATACTCTGGGCTCCATCAATTAAAACAGGAATATTATTCTGATGTGCAATATCAATAAGCTTTTTAACATCATTTACCGTTCCTAAAGCGTTTGAAACCTGATTTACAGCTACAATTTTTGTTTTCGGAGATATTAATTTTTGATATTCATCTAATAATAATTCGCCCTTATCATTTATCGGAATTACTTTTAAAGTTGCTTTTTTTCGTTCGCAAAGCATTTGCCACGGGACAATGTTAGCATGATGTTCTACGGTTGAAATAATAATCTCATCTCCTTCAAAAATATATTTTTCTCCAAAAGAAAATGCAATGGTATTAATCGATTCGGTTGTTCCGCTTGTAAAAATTACTTCGTAATCATGCTTAGCATTAATAAATTTTTGAACTATTTTTCGAGCATCTTCGTAACGCTGAGTTAATTGTTCGCTCAGATAATGTACTCCACGATGAATATTACTATTCTCATGAGAATAAATTTTGAATTCTTCATCAATTACAACTTGCGGCTTTTGAGTAGTTGCACCATTATCGAAATAAATCAAAGGTTTATTGTAAATCTTTTGATTTAAGATTGGAAAATCATTACGTATTTTTTGAATATCTAAACTCAATTTTTAAGATTTTTAGTTTAACAACAATGCATTTGACAATTATTACATCGGGATAATTCACCACGTAAACGCTTATCAACCAAATCCTGTATTCGCTCTTGTAAAGCAGGAACCTGAATTTTCTGAATTACATCATGCGCAAATGCATCCATCAGCAAAAGCTTTGCTTCCTTTTTATTAATACCGCGAGAACGTAAATAAAATAAAGCATCCTCATCTAACTGGCCAACAGTTGCCCCATGACTACATTTCACATCATCGGCATAAATTTCCAATTGTGGTTTAGTATTAAAATCGGCATCGTCAGTAAGCAAAATATTATTATTTGTTTGGTATGCCAGAGTTTTTTGAGCATCCTTCCTTACTAATACTTTACCATTAAAAGCTCCTGTAGCAAAATCGTCCAAAACACCTTTAAACAATTGATTACTTGTACAATTAGGATTAGCATGATCAATAAACACATAATTATCAATATGCTGGCCTTTATCGGTTAAATATAGGCCATAAGTATTGTTCTCACAACCTTCACCGTTTAATAATACATTTACATTATTTCTGATTAAACCACCATGTAATGAAATATTATTTGCACTTACGCGGCTATCTCTTTCCTGATGGAAATATAAATGAGAAACCTGTTTTGAGCCATTATGCTCATTTTGCATTCTTGAAAAATCAAATTGTGCATTTTTGCCAATGTAAAACTCAGAAACTGAATTTGTAACAAAATTAGGCATTGATAATGTATGATCACACACAACAATTGATGCCTGACTATTCTCTTCAAGAATAAATAAATTACGATGTTGTGTCAACCCCTCTTCATCGTCCATTAATATATTTATAATCTGAATTGGTTTCTCAATTACAACCCCTTTAGGAACATATAAGAAAATTCCATCTTTTACAAATGCTGTATTTAATGCAACCAAACCTTCATTTTCAAAACCGGCATATTTAGCAAAATGTTTTTTTACCAGATCTGGATATAATTCCGCAGCTTTTTGAAAGCTCCCAATTATAACACCTCCTGGAAGTTCTTGAATTAAATTTTCTCTATCGTAATACCAGCCATTTAAAAGAAGAATAACTTTAGTATTTAAATTCGGAACATCACATTTAAAAATATCATCAACCTGAAATTTAATATTTTTAGGTGATAAATACATTTTATAAGTATTATCAAACTCCTTATTCAAGTCGGTATATTTATAATCCTCATTTGTTTTATCAGGAATACCAAACTTTTTAAATTGTTCAAATGCTTTTTCACGAATTTCATTGATATAATCAGGCGAATCATTTTTAATCAAATTATGATTTTCCCGGTATAATTCAACGAAACGTTCTTTAGTATCTGTTTTAATTGTTTCCAAACTCATAGAATTGCTTTTAAAAATCCGATTACTATTCTTTAGGCACTACTATTCAGCACCTTTCTTCAGCCAGTCATATCCCTTTTCTTCAAGTTCAAGAGCCAGTTCTTTTCCCCCGGATTTAATTATTTTGCCATTATATAAAACATGAACAAAGTCAGGAACTATATAATCAAGTAATCTTTGATAATGAGTAATTATGATACTTGCATTATCAGGAGATTTTAATTTATTTACTCCGTTTGCAACCACTTTTAATGCATCAATATCTAATCCGGAATCAGTTTCATCAAGAATTGATAATTTTGGTTCGAGCATTGCCATCTGAAAAATTTCGTTTCGTTTCTTCTCTCCCCCGGAGAAACCTTCATTAACCGACCTGCTTACTAAATCTGCATCTAGTTCAACTAATTCCTTTTTTTCGCGCATTAGTTTTAAGAAATCTGACGAAGATAAAGGTTCCTGTCCTTTATGTTTTCGCTGCTCATTTACTGCAGTTTTCATAAAGTTAACCATGCTTACTCCGGGAATTTCAATCGGGTACTGAAATCCAAGGAATATTCCTTCGCTAGCACGTTCTTCAGGAGACATTTCAAAAAGGTCATTTCCTAAATAAGTTATTTTGCCTTCGGTAACTTTAAATAGTTCCCTTCCAGCCAGAACTAATGCCAAAGTACTTTTCCCTGAACCATTCGGTCCCATAATGGCATGAACCTCTCCTGCTTTTACTTCAAGATTAATTCCTTTCAGAATTTCTTTTCCTTCAATGGATGCGTGTAAATTTTTTATACTTAACATAATATTATATAGTTACAAGTTCAATGTTTTGTGTTCAATGTTTTTTTTCTAATTAAACTTTATTCCTTTGTGTTCAGTTCTTTTTAAATACTTAATTAAGCCCATTATCATCTTTGCAATATCATTACATTCCTTATAAGTTTCATCAAATTCACCTGTAGTAATATAACCATAATCTAATGCTCTATACAGTTGAGATTTTGTTTCCGCTAATGATGATTTTGCAATAAAAAGAAATTGAATAAATTCCTTTTTACCTCCTCTCTCAAACCCTTCAGCTATATTATCCATAACAGAGCCTGATGATCTTTTTATTTGATCTTTCAAAGAAAAATCCTTTGAGAACTTTTCCTTTTGAGTCAAAATAAATATCTTTTTACATAACTCTCTAGCCTTTTCCCAAACTTCAAAATCTTCAAACTTTTCTATAGCAGCCATCTATATTAACTTTAAACTAACAACTCAAAACTTTGAACTAATTTTATCCAACACTACCTTCCAAACTAATTTGAAGAAGCTTTTGAGCCTCTACGGCAAACTCCATAGGCAGTTTATTTAACACTTCTTTTGCATATCCATTTACAATTAAACCAATTGCATCTTCGGTTTTAATTCCACGCTGATTACAATAGAAAATTTGGTCTTCTCCAATTTTTGATGTAGTAGCTTCATGTTCAACAATTGAATCTTTATTATCTACTTCAATATATGGAAAGGTATGAGCTCCGCATTTATCACCCAATAAAAGACTATCGCATTGTGAAAAGTTACGGGCATTTGTAGCATTCTTAACTACTTTTACCAAACCACGATAACTATTCTGGCTAAATCCGGCAGAAATACCTTTTGAAATAATAAGACTTTTAGTGTTTTTACCAATATGTATCATTTTAGTTCCCGTGTCGGCTTGTTGGTGATTATTAGTTACAGCAACAGAATAAAATTCGCCAACCGAATTATCTCCTAATAATAAACAACTTGGATATTTCCAGGTAATCGCAGAACCTGTTTCAACCTGGGTCCAGGATATTTTTGAATTTTCGCCAGCACATTTAGCACGCTTTGTTACAAAGTTATAAATACCTCCCTTGCCATTCTTATCTCCCGGATACCAGTTTTGTACTGTTGAATATTTTACTTCAACATTTTTGTTTAAGATAATTTCCACAATTGCTGCATGTAGCTGGTTTTCATCTCTTTGTGGCGCCGTACAGCCTTCCAGATAGCTAACATAGGAATCATCTTCTGCTATAATTAGTGTTCTCTCAAACTGGCCTGTATTAGCGGCATTAATCCTAAAATATGTTGATAATTCCATCGGGCATCTTACACCTTTTGGGATATAACAGAAAGACCCATCGCTAAATACAGCAGAATTCAGAGCTGCAAAATAATTATCAGTATATGGTACAACTGATCCCATATATTTTTTAATCAGATCGGGGTGTTCCTGAACTGCTTCGCTAAACGAACAGAAAATAATTCCTAGTTCCGCAAGATTCTCTTTAAAAGTAGTTTTTACAGAAACACTGTCCATTACAGCGTCAACAGCAATCCCTGAAAGCATCTTTTGTTCATCTAAAGGAATACCCAATTTATCAAAAGTTGCCTTTAATTCAGGGTCAACATCATCCATGCTTTTTGGTCCAGATGCTTTTTGCTTTGGTACAGAATAAAATATTATATCCTGATAATTTATTTTTGGAATAATCAGATGAGCCCATTCAGGCATTTTCAAGGTTTGCCAGTAACGAAATGCTTTTAATCTGAACTCCAGCATAAATTCTGGTTCATTCTTTTTTTGGGAAATAAGCCTGACAACATCCTCGTTCAAGCCCTTTGGAATAGCTTCATTCTCAATATCTGTAACGAAACCGTATTTATATTCACCCTGTGTTACTTCCTTTAATATTTTATCTTGATCTTTTTCCATAAATTTGCAAAATCTATATAAAAATTTAGCACTGTGTTTAAATAGATTAAATCTAAATTAGGTGCAAATATATTTAAAATATAACAACTAATAGAGCAAGATTGTTTAATCTTTTTTATTCATGATAAATATCAATTTTTAAGATGAGTGATAAAAAACAAAAGTTAAGGGAAATATCGGAATTAGGGGAGTTTGGACTTATTGATCATATTACAAAAGACATAAAAATCAACCATAAAAATACAATAAAAGGAGTTGGTGATGATGCTGCAGTTATTGAATATGGAGATATTTGTGCGATTGTCACAACAGACTTATTGATTGAAGGAATTCATTTCAATTTAATCTACACTCCTTTAAAACATTTGGGATATAAAGCGGTTGTTGTAAATCTTTCGGATGTTTATGCAATGAATGCTACTCCTAAACAAATTACCGTTTCAATAGCAATATCAAGGAAATTTGCCATTGATCACGTTGAACAAATTTATGAGGGAATTAATCTGGCCTGTGAGCATTACAAGGTTGATCTTATTGGTGGAGATACATCATCGTCGTTGACCGGTTTGGCAATTAGTATTACAGCAATTGGTGAAGCTAAAAAAGAAGAAATTACATATAGAAATACGGCAAAGAAGAATGATGTTGTTTGTGTTACAGGCAATTTAGGAAGTGCATATATGGGTTTACAACTATTAGAGCGTGAAAAAGAAATCTTTAAAACGGATACTAATTTTAAACCTGGCCTGGAAGGCTACGATTACATTCTACAACGCCAATTAAAACCGGAAGCCCGAAAAGATGTAGTTGAAATTTTAAAAGAATTAAATGTTAAACCTACATCGATGATTGATATTTCAGATGGTTTGTCTTCTGAGATTCTTCATATTTGTAACAAGTCTGATGTGGGTTGTAAGATTTTCCAGGATAAAATTCCAATTGACTTAAATACCGAAAAAATGGCCGAAGAATTTAATATTGATCCTTTAACTGCAGCCTTAAACGGTGGAGAGGATTACGAATTATTATTTACAATTGATATTAATGATCTGGAAAAAATAAAAGATCAATCAACGATTCATCCAATAGGTCATATTACCGATCAAAAACATGGAGCAGTACTGATTACAAACAGTGGACAATCAATTGCACTTCAGGCTCAAGGATGGAATCAAATGAAAAAATAATTTTAAATTTCCTTCTTTTTTTAAATTAATCAATTAACAACATTAATTAAATCAATATCAAAAATCAAGACTGAATTTGCAGGGATATCAGGTTTGCTAACAGACCCATATCCTAATCCGGAAGGTATAAACAAAACCCCCTGTCCCCCTTGTCTAAACAACTGCAAACCTTCCTGCCATCCCTGAATAAAAGTATTTAAAGGATAGTCGTTTATTGTACTTTCATCGAATACTTCTCCATTTAATAATTTGCCAGTATAGTTAACTCTTATATAAGAACTCGAATCAGGATAATTCCCTGTACCCTCAACTTCAATAATATAATGCAAACCCGATTCCGTAGACTCTGCAGAAAGATTGTTTTCTAAAAGATAATTTTCAATTTTCTCAATATCAACAGCTAATTGCTCTTCATAACTTAATGAATTATCATCGTCATCACATGCAGATATTAATATTAAAGAAAAAACTAAAAAAAAGATTGCTTTTTTCATCATGGTAAGTTTAATTTATTTTGCACAAACATAATAAAATATAAATTACTTAAAACAGATTTAATATATTTTAATTATTTCGACAGCAATCCGAATATTTTCCAGATTGTTTTATGATACTTGTGAATTAAACAGTTTTTTTGCTTAGTATTCTATCCGTTATAACAATCATCCCAATTAATAAAACAGTAATTATTATTGAGCCTTCGAAACCGAAGTTTCCACCAGTAATTAAATCATTTCCAATAACTTTTTGCTGTATTATTGAATTAAAGTTTGAACCACTTACTTCGAAACCAAAGATTGTACCTTGAAAAAAATTCCAGCTAACATGCAGAAAAACAGGGAACCATAAATTCTTAGTATAAATGTATGTTATACCCAACGCAATTCCTGCAATAATCAAATTTATAAATCCCAGTATGCTTAAATTAGGATTCATTCCATGAATTAATGCAAATAATATTGATGAGAAAAGTAAAGCTATATATTTATTTTTAAACGAGTCCATAAAATTATTCAGGATATACCCCCTGAAAACTATTTCTTCAACCATAGCAGCTATAACGAAAAAGAAAAATCCTCCAAAAACTACTTTTGAACTATACTGAATTGAAACAACTTCAAGATTATTGGTTAAGCTTAGAATCACAAATCCTAAGAACATAAGTAAGAATCCAACCAATAATCCATATAAAATATCCTTTCCTTTTCCCTTTAACTCAAATCCCATAGACACAAAAGATTTTCTGTCGATATATCTCCTGAAAATCCATGCAATTAGTATTGCTATAATAAGAGATGAACTTGTTAATATAAACTGTATCCCTAATTTATTAGGATCAGTTAATAGTGTTTCCAAATCACTCAAAGGAGTATTCAATACTGTTGCAATAATAAATGCAACAACTCCCTGAATAACTACATATAAGATAAAAAATGCAATTAAAAACAACAATGCTCTTATCCAGCCTCTTTTAATTGCCGGCTTTTTTTCGATTAAATAATTTTCTTCCATATTTATAAATATTAATTTGTATTGACTTTGACGTAAATTATACCAAGATTGATATGGTGCTGGAATCACGTCGTTTACAAACCTAATTATTTGTTTTCATCTTCAATATTTTCAAACTCTTTCAGGCACTCTTTTAGTTCATCCAGATGTTGCTTATACATTTTCTTATTATAATATTGGGAGATTGGAATAAAAACAGCGCTTACAATTACCAAAGTTACTACTAGTTTGATAATTTCAACTGCATTAAAGATCTCCGAAATTCCCTTATCCTCTGAATTCATAAACAAACCTATTACCATCCCAAAACAAATAGCAAAAGGTAATAGTAGAAACTTACTGAAATTACTTTTGTTAAAATTTACATATCTCTCTATATCTTTAATCGTTTTAATCAGCGCAGGTTTTAATTGCTCACTTGATATTACTGTTTTTCTTACTTTTCTAAAATTTCTCCATGTAAAAGATATAAGTATTCCAAAAAACAATACGGTCAAAGTAATTATAATAAACTTATAATCCATTGCTAAATTTATAAACATCCATACTATAAAAAAAACGGAGAAGCTTCCTCCTAATATTAATTCAAATTTATAGTTTCGTTTAACTTTATTAAGAGCTGTATTCGATTTACCTTTAATTTTCAGTTTCGCTTCAATTTCTTGTTTATTAAGAAGCTCTTCATCCTTAAAAGAATTTTTCCATGTATTTTTTATATCGTTAAAGTCCATATTCAAACTCTTTTAAAATTTTCTGTAATTTGGTTTTAATCCTACTAATTTTTACCCCAGCATTTGACATTGTGATACCGGCAATTTCAGATATTTCCTCGTAAGTGTAATCATCCATATATAATATAATAATCGCTTTTTCGGCTTTACTCAATTTATTAATTGCCCTTTGTACAAGTTCCTTTCTGTCTTCTTTTTCTTTATAACTCTCTTCTTCAATTATATTTACTGGTATTTCAGGCAAAGTATCTTCATTGTTTTTCTTGTCTTTTCTGAACTGGGCAATTGCTGTATTCAAAGCTACTCTGTACATCCATGTCGAAAACTTCGATTGTTTATTGAATGTAGAATATGATTGCCATAGCTGAACCAGGATATCCTGAAAAAGATCCTGTCTGCACTCTTCTTTATCACAATACATCCGGGAAACTTTATAAATAATTCCCTGATGTTTTTCAATTTGAGAAACAAACTCCTCTTTTAAATCTCTATTATTCAATTTTAAAAAAATTTGTTTTTTGAAAAGTAAGTAGATAAAATTTATAATTTATTACAAATTAACAATATTTTATTATCTTCAAATTTTGGCAACTTACAAAAAATAATAAGCCACAAATGCACGAATAAAAATACTCATAAAACATTAGCGTATTTGTGGCAAAATAAATGTGAATTATGACTAAATTAATATACAAAGAAGAAAGTTATCAAATAATCGGTAAATGTTTTGAAGTACACAATAATCTTGGAGCGAGTTTTTCAGAAATAGTTTACAAAGATGCCTTGGAATATGAATTCCAAAAAGCCGGAATACCTTACAAAAGAGAGAAAGAATATACCGTCAATTATAAAGATATTATATTACTCCATAAATTTTATGCTGATTTTGTTGTATTTGATAAGATAATTCTTGAAATAAAAGCTGTATCAGGGATAGCTGATGAATTTGTTGCACAAGCAATAAACTATCTGAAAGTATCAGGCAACCAGTTAGCATTAATCGTAAACTTTGGAGAATTACAATTAAATTAGAAAAGAAATTAAAGGAATGGAACAACAGTCACTAATTTGACAAAAAAACAAGCCGCTAATTCGCAAATAAAGATTAGCGCATTCGCAAAAAAATAAGCCACGAATTCATGAAAAAAAAGGAACAGCAATATATCGTTATTGAAAAAGCGCGCGAACACAATTTAAAAAATATAAGTCTAAAAATTCCTCATCACCAGATTACTTGTTTTACGGGTGTCTCAGGTTCAGGAAAATCATCCTTAGTTTATGATATAATTTGTAAAGAAAGTCAAAGAAGATATTTTGAATCCTTTTCGTCTTATGCCCGCCAGTTTTTGGGAAAAATGAACCGCCCGGAAGTTGAGCGTATCGAAGGCTTAATGCCTGCCATTTCTGTTGATCAAAAAACAGTAAGTCGAAATCCACGATCAACAGTTGGTACAATGAGTGAATTGTACGATTACCTGAGATTACTTTTTGCCCGGACAGGAGAAAAATCCAAACTGTTTTCAGAACTAAAATTAACCAGAGGTCTTTTTTCATTCAACAATCCTGAAGGGTCCTGTACTCATTGCAAAGGATTGGGAGTAGAAGACCAAATTGATCCTGAACTTTTAATAAAAGACCCAAATAAAAGCTTACGCGAGGGTGCTCTTAAAATTACAACATCATCAGGTTATACAATTTATTCGCAAGTTACAATCGATGTAATGGATCAGGTATGCCAGTCTGAAGGATTTAATGTTGATATTCCCTGGAAGGATTTAACTGACGTACAAAAAAATATCATTTTGAATGGAAGTAACAAAATAAAAATTCCTTTTGGAAAACACACCTTAGAATCAAGAATGAAGTGGAGCGGAATAACAATCAAGCCTCGCGAAGAAGGATATTATAAAGGAATCGTACCTATAATGGAAAACATCCTTCGGGTTAATCGAAATCCGAATATATTGCGTTTTGCAAAAACAGTAAAATGCAGTAAATGCAATGGAAAAAGATTAAATGAAAAAGCATTATCTGTTACTATAGATTATAAAACTATTATTGAGTATGCTGAAATGTCAATCTCTAAACTTAAAGAAGCATTTCAAAATATTCAATTTGAGAAGGATAAAAAAACTGTTGCTGAATCAATCACTGAAAAAATAATTGAAAGATGCCAAATACTTGAAGATTTAGGTTTGGGATATTTAAGCTTAATGCGTGAATCAACAACGCTTTCAGGTGGCGAAGCACAACGAATCCGGCTGGCAACACAAGTAGGAACCGGATTGCGAGGAATCCTTTACATATTAGACGAACCTTCCATAGGACTGCATCCCAGAGATAACAAGAGGATGATTAATATAATGAAAAAGTTACGTGATCAGGGAAATACTGTTTTGGTTGTTGAACATGATCTGGAAACGATACTAAATGCTGATCAGATTATTGATATTGGCCCTTATGCGGGGAAAGATGGAGGGATGATCCTTTTCAACAAAAGAGTTACAGATATTCAAAAAGTAATAAATAAGAAAAATGAAACAATAAAATATTTATCAGAACAAGATTATAAACCTGAACTTAATAAAGTATTAAAAGATAAATGGTTAAAAATATCAGGGGCTTGTTTATATAATTTAAAAAACATTGATATTAACTTTCGACTGCATGCATTAAATGTTGTAACAGGAGTTTCGGGAGCAGGAAAATCAACATTGGTTTTTGATATTCTGGGGAAACATTATGAAAATAAATTAGCCGGGAATTTTAATCAAAACCTAAATTGTAAAGAAATAATCTCCGATATTGAAATTCAAAAAATCATTAAAATTGATCAAACACCAATTGGTCGAACTCCAAGAAGTAATCCTGCAACTTACTCAAAACTATTTGATCATATTCGTAAATTATATGCCGATTTGCCCGGCTCGAAAAAAAACAAATGGAATCAGGGTCATTTTTCTTTCAATACAAAAGGTGGGCGTTGCGAAATATGCGAAGGTGCCGGATATACTCAAACAGGAATGCACTTTTTAGCTAATGTTGAAACAATTTGCGAAATCTGCGAAGGCAAAAGGTATGATGAAGAAACGCTTAATATAAAATATAAAGACAAAAATATTTCTGAAGTACTGAAAATGGAAATTTCAGACGCCTGTGGGTTTTTTAAAGATGAACCTAAAATATATCATTATTTGGAAGTGATGAATAATTTAGGACTCGGATATTTATCTCTGGGGCAATCTGCTACCACATTATCAGGAGGTGAAGCTCAACGCCTGAAATTAGTTGCCGAATTGGTAAAACCTTCTAAAAATCACACACTTTATATTTTTGATGAACCAACTACCGGTTTACATCCTTACGATGTCTCAATCTTGCTTGATGCATTAAAAAATCTGACTAAAAAAAATCATACCGTAATTGTAATAGAGCATGATTTCGGAATCATAAAAAATGCAGATCATATTGTTGATTTAGGTCCTGAAGGAGGAGAGTCTGGCAGTAATGTAGTTTTCTCCGGAACATGCAAAAATCTTCTAAAATGTAAAGATTCACATACGGCAAGAGCTCTAACTGAAAAAAAATCTTATGAAGAAACTGAAGACAAAATTGATCTGCAAGAAATTATTGAGGCTCCGATAACTTTGCAAGGGGTTAATACTCATAATTTAAAAAATATAAATGTTGAAATTCCCAGGAATAAATTAACTGTACTTACAGGAGTAAGCGGTAGTGGGAAATCATCGTTGGCATTTGACACTTTATTTGCTGAAGGACAATTTCGATTTACCGAAAGTTTCTCTACTTACGCACGTAGTTTAATTCAGCAAAAATCCCGTCCGGATATTTTAGAAAGTAATGGATTAACACCAACTATTGCCATTGACAATAAATCTATTACAAAAAATCCACGAGCTACAGTTGGCACAATTTCCGGATTATATGATTTATATCGACTTTTATTCTCACGAATCTCCAAAAACGAAAAAGGCAAGTCATGTAATGTATTATCAAGTCATTTTTCTTTTAATCATCAGGCTGGTGCTTGTACTGAATGCAAGGGATTAGGATTTCAACTTACTTGCGATCCGAATAAATTAATTACGAATCCTGAGCTGGTATTGAAAGACGGTGCTATGAGAGGATCAAACCCCGGGCAATTTTATGGTGATTCATTTGGGCAATATATGGCAATATTAGATGAAGTGGGCAAAAATGAAAATATAAATTTTGATGTGCCATGGAACAATTTAGATGAAACAGCCCAAAAAATAGCGCTATTTGGAACAGGCAATATTGAATATAATGTAAATTGGAAATATAAGCGAAAAGACAGGGAAGGAACACATCATTTTAAAGGCAAATGGCTTGGTTTAGTTAATTATATTGATGATGAATATTACAGGAAACACGATAAACAAGGTGGAGAAGACCTGTCTGCCCTGCCTCGCCGGCAGGCAGGCGACAGGCAAGGTGTAGCTACTTTAATGAAAGAAATTAAATGTTTGCATTGTAATGGAACCCGATTAAATCATGAAGCATTACAATATAAAATATCAGGCAGGAATATTGCAAAATTGTCTGACTTAGAAGCAACAGAATCCATAAAATATTTCGAGAGTTTAAAGAATATACTTCCTAAGAATGAACATAAAGTTGCTTCCAAAATAATCAGATCATGTCTTGATAAATTAAATGCCATGGTCAAAATAGGCTTGGGATATCTTAGCATAAACCGAGGCACAATGACACTTTCCGGTGGCGAAGGAAGAAGGTTAAGACTGGTTTCTCAATTAGGTGGTGAAATGATCGGAATAACCTATGTTCTTGACGAACCAACAGTAGGACTACATTCAAAAGACACTCAAAATCTTATTACATTAATTAAACAACTTTCCGAAAAAAACACTGTTGTAACGGTCGAACATGACGAAGATGTAATTAAATCGGCAGACTATATTATAGAATTAGGCCCCGGAGCCGGAGATGAAGGTGGGGAAATTATTGCCAAAGGGGAAATAACTGATTTTTTAGAAAATAGCAAATCGCTTACTTCGAAATATCTTCAGAAAAATTACAAATTTGATTATCCAAAAAACAAACTGGAATTAGAATTTGGAATTGAGATTAAATCAGCCTTTGCAAATAATCTTAAAAAATTTGATGTCAGTCTGCCCTTAAATGGAATTACAGTATTTTCAGGAGTTTCCGGTAGTGGAAAGTCAAGTTTATTATTCGATGTAATTGCTAGCTCTGCAAGTGCTAACAGACCCGTGAATTGTAAAATGATTAATGGTCTTGAGCATTTCAACTCAATAATAAAAATGGATCAATCAGCTATTGGTAAAAACCCTTTGAGTATTCCGGTAACCTTTCTTAGTTTATATGATCAAATTCGAGATTTATATGCTAATACTGAAATAGCAATCACGAATAAACTAAAAAAATCACATTTCTCATACAATACAAAAGGTGGCAGATGTGAAACTTGTAAAGGGCAAGGACAAATAAAAGTTTCAATGGATTTTCTTTCTGATGTATGGATTACATGTGCTGATTGTGATGGCAAGCGATTTAAAAATGAAACTTTGCAAATAAAATGGAATGATTATTCTATTTCAGAAATCTTAGAATTAAAAGTTAATAAAGCATCCAAAGTTTTTAAATCAGAAGAAAAACTAAAAAGGGCATTCGAACTACTTATTGATTTAGGTTTAGGACATTTAAAATTAGGGCAATCGGCAACTACATTTTCCGGAGGAGAAGCACAACGATTAAAATTAGCAAAAGAATTACTTAAAAAATCGAAAGATAAATGTTTGTATTTATTGGATGAACCAACCACCGGATTACATTTTTATGACATAAAAAAACTATTAAAAGTTTTATTCAGATTGAGAGATCAGGGACATGCTTTGTACATTATTGAGCATCATCCGTGGTTAATAAAAGTGGCTGATTATTTAATCGAACTTGGACCTGAAGGAGGAGAAAAAGGGGGATATTTAATTAAAAATTAAAAGAGACTACATTTGTCCCTTTTCCTTAAAATATGTACGTATTAGTACTTTCTTTAATTCCCGTTCCAGTATTTTGTGTGTTATAATTTCGGGAATAGTTTCAAATTGTACATTCAGATCATTTTTAGCCAGTTCTTTTTCACTTAAATCAATCTGATAAAGTAATGACATTAGCTTTTCAGAGTCGCTATTTAATAATTTATCGATGTAAACTCCCAACTGTTCAAATAACTCTTCGTATGCAAAATTTACATTGCCCGAAAATTGAACATCCATGCCAAACATTGCAAAATCCTTTCGAACTTGCTCTGCTGTTAACAAAACAAATTTTTCTTCTTTTTTTGATCTTTCTAATTGGCTGTGGCTAATTATCTGACTCATTAACCGGTTTCTGTATAGAATTAAGAATTGCTTCTACCTGACGTAAATAATTACGCTTATCAAACTGCGGAGCAAAAACAAATCCATCAATATTAATTACTTTGTTTTTCTCATCATCAATAAAAGAAAAACTAACAAAAGGTCCACCCATAAAATCGTTTTCGACTTTCCAGAGATTTCTTAATTCAATTACATTAATATCATTAACTATAATTTCTCTTCGATAAGGAGTAGCTTCTGTTTCAACAGCCATATATGAACCATCTGCTGGCCCGGGAATAAATCGTTTTGTGAATTGTGTTCTTTTAGCGAATAAATAATCCGTTGTTAATTCAACATCCGGTTTATCATAAGAATAAACTAAAATTCCCTGAACAAGATCACCACGACCCCGATTCTCCATCCAAACAAAATCTGTTGTATCTAAATCCAGAGTATAACCTTTCGGAACAGTTATTCTAATTCCAAATTTCTTTTCAATTCGATCAGCAACACCAATTTGTTCGTATTTTTTATAATTATTAGCATATCTTTCCATTTCCATTTTAAGAATCCTGTCGATCAGTAAATCGCCTTTTTCTCGAACAAGAACCTCTAAACTACTATCATCAGGAGCTAAAACATTAACTATAATCTGAGGTTTAGCCCAAAGATTCTTCTGAATAATCATTTTTGGTTCGTGCAAATCTTTATCAACCCTGGCAATAACAATATTCCTGTGTGTTTTAAAAATATTGGTAAAAGCATTATATGGAATATGTATCAAATCGAATATTGGTTCTTGTTGTGGCAAAGCAGGATGCGCCTGACTCAATTTTCTCCTGAACTCAATTCCAATATTTGAACTCCAATGATCGGGCTCTATAACCAACACAACCTCTCCTGATTTTCCTGTTACATTAGTTAATAACTTTGATGAATCATTATCTTTACAAGAAGATAACAGAATAGTTAAAGCAATAATTGAAAGAATAAGTTTTCTCATGGTAAATTAGTGTTACTTATTTAGATATATCTTTAATTTTTTCCCTGGTTTTAAATCTTTTTCATCATTAATGTTATTTTCTTCTTTTAATTCAGAAATAGACCTGCAATTAAATTTTTCAGCAATACTCCATACTGTATCACCATTTTGAACGGTATAATAAATGAAACGATCGGTTGAATCTCTTTGTTGTTTTGGCCGTGTTTTTTCTTCTTCAATTATTCCCGCCATTTGTGGTGTAATCCACACATCAAGTTTTTGCCCTACGTTAAGATCATTCGTTGGTAAACTATTCCATATTTTTATATCATCAATTGTACAATTATATTTAATTGCAATCTTATGGAAATATTCTCCTTTAGCAACTTCATGAATAATCTTTATTTTACCATTTGTCTCTCCTGCTTCTGAAACAACTTTATTAAAATCTTTTTTTGGCACCGACTCATCGAATATTGCTTTTTCGTTTCTAATAAAGGTTCTTATTTTACTAACAGGTAATATAACAGTTGCCGGTTCTTTCATTTTTGGAATATAATCCAACTTATATGATGGGTTTAAAAACTGCAAAGTTTCGATCGGTATTTTTGTTACTTCAGAAATTCTTTTAAATGTGGCAGCTTTTTTTATTTTAACAGTATCAACATCAAGGTGTATAAAGTCAGATTTAATTGGTTCTATGTTATGATCTTTATAATGATTCATCACATAATTCACAGCAATAAAAGCAGGAACATATCCATTTGTTTGTGCAGGCAGATAAGGTTGTATTTCCCAAAAATTAGTTTTCCCACCCGAACGTGCAATAGCATTTCGAACAACTCCCGGACCTCCATTATATGCAGCAAGCGCCAACTGCCAATCGTTATAAATCCTGTATAAATATTGCAGATAACTACAAGCCGCTTCTGTTGATTTGTATGGATCGCAACGCTCATCGACATAAGAATTTACTTCCAAATCGAACATTTTACTTGTATTGATTTTAAATTGCCATAATCCAACCGCTGCCGATGAAGATACGGCTCTTGGATCAAGTGCAGATTCAACTATTGCTAAATATTTTAGTTCAAGTGGTAATTGGTATTTATCCAATGCCTCTTCGAAAATCGGGAAATATAATTCGGCCAGTCCAATAATTTTAGCTAAATGCTCTCTACGTTCAATAGTATATACGTCAATATATCTTCGAACCCGATCGTTATATTCCAATTCAATTGGAGTTAAGTTATTTAGCTCGGCAATTTTGTATTCATAAACTAAATCGGGATAAATCGGGATGGAATCTTTTTTCTTCCTTTTATCAACAGGATTTTCTTCACCCACTGCATTTGAATCAATAGCATAAGCATTAACACCCGTGATTAGTAATGCTATTGTTACCGTGATTAGTAATGCTATTGTTAACAGAATCGCAACACAAAAATTTCTACACATAAATCTATTAGATTATCTCGCTTTTTTTATACATCTGGTAAAAATAATAATATATATAAAACTTATTCATTAAATAATCTGAAAAAGCAGCATATAATTTATTAACAAGTATTTTAACAAAAAAAACCTGCCTAAACAACATTAAGTAAGGCAGGTTAGTTATACATTAATAAAGATTATTATTTTTCTGAATCCTTTTCGTCATCACTATTATCTTTGGTTGCTTTTTTAAATTCCTTCATCCCTTGTCCTAATCCTTTCATTAATTCGGGAATTTTTCTGCCTCCGAATATTAATAATACAACCAAAACAATAAGAACAATCTCCCATGCTCCGAACATTCCTAATAAAATAAATAATGCTTGCATAGCTTTTAATTTATTTGTTTATACAAATGTAAGATATTTTATTATTTATTGATAAAATGTCTAAATATATCATTACCGTTAGCATAAAGCAAAAGTGATAATAAAATTATTATTCCTGTTATCTGAGCGTATTCCAGAAACTTATCGCTTGGTTTACGTCCGGTTACCATTTCGTAAAGCAAAAACATTACATGCCCTCCGTCTAATGCCGGAATTGGAAGAAGATTCATTATTGCAAGAATAATTGACAAGAAAGCTGTTAAATTCCAAAAAATCTGCCAATTCCATTTTCCCGGAAAAATATTTCCAATGGTTATAAATCCTCCTAATGATTTGTAAGCTTCCGTTTTTGGCGAAAGAACCAGCTTTAGTTGTTTTAGATAACTCCCAATAGTTTGAACTCCTTTATCTATACCTGCCGGGATTGATGCTATCAAGCTATATTCTATGCGCTCAATTTCGAAAAACTCATTAATACTTCCGCCAGGAGCTACTCCTATGAGTCCGTCTTCAGGAACATTAACTTCAATAAATACGGTATCTTCACCTCTTAAAGCTGTAATCACAACAAGTTCATTCTTGTAATGTGAAAGAGTATCTTTAAATTCATCGAAAAACTCCACCGGGTTTCTGTTAATTCCGATTAGTTTATCACCCTTTTTCAAACCGGCTTTTTTTGCCGGAGAATCTTTTATAAAACCTCCAACATAAAAAGGAATCCGTGCATCAATAAATCCGGTACTTTTTAAAAGCTGGGGAATTATATTTTCAGAAACAGGAATTTCTCTGTTCTTACCGTTTCTTTCAATCTGAATTGTTTTAACATCATCTAAAACTAATTGAGGAACAATAGCATAAAAATCTTCTATTTCCTCGCCATCCAATGATAAAATTTTATCACCGTTTCTTAAACCCATATCATAAGCTAAAGAATCAACTGTTATTCCGTACTCAACATTTTTATTCGGGAGATATTGATCTCCCCACACATACAAAACAGCTGAATATATTACCAGTGCAATAATAAAATTAACCATTACTCCACCAAGCATAATTAACAATCGTTGCCATGTTTTTTTTGAACGAAACTCATAAGGTTGAGGAGGTTTTTTCATTTGTTCCTTATCCATCGACTCATCAATCATTCCTGATATTTTTACATATCCACCTAAAGGCAACCAACCTAATCCATATTCTGTTTCTCCCTTTTTTACTTTAAATAATGAAAACCACGGATTAAAGAAAAGATAAAATTTCTCAACCCTTGTTTTAAAAATTTTAGCAAATGCAAAATGTCCAAATTCGTGTAAAATTACCAATATGGATATGCTAAGTAAAAACTGTGCTATCTTAACTAATACTTCCATCTATATCTTTTTTATGATTTGTTTATTATTGATTTTGAAAATTCTCTTGTTTCTTTATCTGTATTTATTAAATCATCCAGTTCAGGATGCTTTATGTAAGTTATTTTTTGCATACTTTGTTCAATGATATCTGTCATTTCACAAAACCCAATTTTATCTTTTAAAAATGCCTCAACAGCAATTTCGTTTGCAGCATTTAAAATACATGGCATATTCCCGCATTTATCCATAGCCTCAAATGCTAATGCAAGATTCCTGAAAATTTTTAAATCAGGCTTTTCAAATGTTAACTCAGGATAATCCCAAAAGCTAAAACGCGGGAAATCAGTTTTAATACGATCAGGAAAACTCAATGCGTATAATATCGGGAGTTTCATATCGGGCAATCCCATTTGTGCTTTCATCGATCCGTCTTCGAATTGTACTGCTGAATGAATTATGGATTGCGGATGAACAACGACCTCAATCTGATTTGGATTTAATCCGAATAACCACCGCGCCTCTATTGCTTCTAAACCTTTATTCATCATTGTTGCAGAATCAATAGTAATTTTGGCTCCCATATCCCAGTTCGGATGTTTCAATGCATTTTCTTTGGTCGCAGATTTTAAAAATTCAATGTCCTTTCCCCGAAATGGACCTCCGGATGCAGTTAAGATAATTTTTTCTATTGCATTTTGTCCTTCACCAATCAGGCATTGAAAAATAGCCGAATGTTCAGAATCGACAGGGTATATACTAACTTTATGATGAAATGCTAATTTTTGAATAATATTACCTGCCACAACAAGTGTTTCCTTGTTTGCTAAAGCAATTGTTTTACCTGCTTTGATTGCGTTTATTGTTGGAAGTAATCCGGAATATCCAACCATTGCTGTAAGTACAATATCAATAGTCTCCATTTCAACAATTTGTGCGACAGCATCATTACCGGCATATATTTTAACAGGAAGATTTCCAAGAGCAATAACTAATTCATCATATTTTGATTCATTTGCAATAACCACCGTATTAGGCTGAAATTCTTTTGCCTGTTTTGACAGTAAATCAACATTATTGTAAGCAGTAAGAACTTCAATTTCGAAATGATCAGGATTCTTCCTGACTACATCTAAAGCTTGTTTTCCGATTGAGCCTGTAGATCCTAATATTGCAACTCTTTTTTTCATTTATCCTTCGCTTTCTCCTTCTCCAAAATTTATCTAAAATGCCACGTAATCTTCCGGATCAATGGGAGTTCCGTTATGCCACAACTCGAAATGTAAATGTGGCCCACTGGTAAGTTCTCCTGAGTTTCCAATAATAGCAATTGCCTCACCCGCAGTTACATAATTCCCAATTTTTTTTAGAAGTTCAGAATTGTGTTTGTATACCGATAATAAATTATTATCATGCTGAATCTGAATTACGTATCCTGTTTCAAGAGTCCAGTTGGCAATGGTAATTGTCCCATCCAAAGTTGCCACAACCACTTTGTTTGAAGCAGTTACGATATCAGTTCCAAAATGATTTTCAATCGGATTAAATGAATTCGTAACTAATCCTTTAACAGGAGAATAAAAATGAATTCTGGAAAAATCGGTTTTATTAGAAGCATTAGCTAAAATAGACAAATTAAACAACTCTTCCTCTTCTATCTGCTGACGCAATAATGAATCATGTTCAGATTTATCAAACGTAATTTCCTCGTATTTCACGGTTGTATCCTGCAAACTTTCATAACTTACGGGAGTACCTCCCCTGATAATTGTATTTATACTTTCAAAATATCGATCACGAATTTCCAACTCATGTTCTAACGAATCAAGCTTATAAACATTATTAATAATATTTCGACGCATATTACCGTCGGGGTAACCCGGAATAAATTCTCTGATCGGTGTAAATGCAATTAAAACAATAATCGCAATTGTAAAGAGTAATACACTTGTTCCAACAATAGAAAAAACATTCAATCTTGAAAGCCGCAAGAACCATACCTCTTCAAAAGTATCATCATTATAAATACTTAAGCGGTATTTATTCCTTAGTTTATTAATAATACGCTTCCTTTTCTCTTTGATCATCAATAATTAATTTGTTTGCAAAGATATACGTTTTCGATAAAAAAAGTAGTTAAAAACGAGCTCACTAAATTAGCCCAAACAATTGAATTAAACGAACCGTTTTTAATATTTATGCTATGAAAATAACATAAATTAACAATTGATATTTAAGTGAATATACATTGTAAAAAAAATAAATACATTCAAAATGCAAGAATAGTAAAAAAAAATTTGTTTTTTACCTGGCATTACTTACTTTTGCATCCGCAATTAAGCAAAATAAACGTACTTTAAAATATATTGCAGTCCCGTCCCGATAATTATCGGGAGCTATCGGGAGGAGCAGTTGAAAAGGCTCAACAAAAATAAAAGTTCTTAAAAATATTATAAAATACATTGCGGGGTGGAGCAGTTGGTAGCTCGTTGGGCTCATAACCCAAAGGTCATAGGTTCGAGTCCTATCCCCGCTACTACAACAATCACGGAAAACCGTATCAAACGTAAGATTTGATACGGTTTTTTTATTTACAACTGGAACCGGACTGGAACAGAGTTTTCCTTCGATATAATTATGGAATTCAACTACATATTTCCACAAATACATTATTATATCTTTCTTGAGATCATTCATTATCTTCTATTTTAATTTCTTTAAGAAAAATTTCACAAAGAATTTGCCAAGATAATTTGATAAATTCTGGCAATAAACCAAAATGACAAGCTGACATATTAAATAATTATTGTTTCTCCGAAAAAGTATATTGGTTTTGTTGATTAAAGAATTTGGTATATTTTTATATTAAAAATAATCACTATTTGTACTTATATGCATCTTACATAGATAGTATTAATTACAAATTGTACTGATTTAAACATGTTAGCAGTAAAAAAATGTTTAGGGGTGTTTACTTATTTGCAACAATTATTGTACTATAAGACAAATGCTCACTTTGA
>JAUWQL010000207.1 GCA_030611105.1 Bacteroidales bacterium | reverse complement strand
ATGTTTATAGGGAAAGCAAATATAGCGCAATCTTTAAGGAAGAAATCTTTTGAAATAACCCGTTATTACTTCAAGTTTTCTTTCTCAAATCTCACACTCTATTTGCTTTCTGTAAATTAATTCTTATACCGAACTTAGGTTATTACTTAATAAATATCAGTATAATTCCGGATATTTCTTAGGATCGGCTTCATTCAACATTGAATAAATAGCTTCAAAAACATCTTCTGCATTCGGATTTGAAAAATAGTCTCCATCAGTTGTATAAGCAGGGCGATGTTCTTTTGCGGTTATAGTTCTTGGTTCAGAATCTAAATGATAATATGTATTTTGATCCTCCAAAACTTTTTGCATCATAAATGCTGTAGCACCACCCGGTACATCTTCATCGAAGAAAACAACACGGTTCGTTTTCTTAATTGATTGTGCAATCATGTGTTTTCTGTCGAATGGTAACAATGTCTGAACGTCAATCAACTCAACAGAAATATCAAATTCTTTTAATTGTTTTACTGCATCCTGTGCTATTCTGACACAAGAACCATAAGTCACTAACGTTACATCTGTTCCTTCATTTAAAATTTCCGGTATTCCCAGAGGAACTTTAAATTCTCCGATATTTTCAGGTCGCTTTTCACGTAAACGATAACCATTTAGAGGCTCAATAACCAATGCAGGATCTTCACCTTCAAGTAAAGTGTTATAAAATCCGGCCGCTTGTGTCATATTTCGAGGGACACACACATATACACCACGAATGGAATTAATTACCATACTTAATGGCGAACCCGAGTGCCAGATTCCTTCTAATCTATGCCCACGTGTACTGATTATAACCGGAGCTACCTGGCCTCCTGCGGTTCGGTAATGAGTTGTTGCCAAATCGTCACTTAAAGCTTGTAAAGCATATAACAAATAATCAAAATACTGAATTTCAGCAATAGGTCTTAACCCACGCAAGGCAAGTCCGATTCCCTGACCCAGAATAGTTTGTTCTCTAATTCCGGTATCGGTAATTCTAAGTTCACCATATTTCTTCTGCAAACCTTCGTAAGATTGATTTACACCGCCAATATATCCGACATCTTCACCAAATGTTACCAGTTTTGGATATTTGTTAAACAAGTAATCATAATTATCACGCAATATTTCTCGTCCGGCAACTTCTGGTGAGTCGGGTTTGAATTTTGGTTTTACTTCAGATACATTTAATGCTGATTTTCTTGATTCATTATATAAGTTGGTGTTATATCTCTCGTAGTTATCATCATAGTTTATATCCAACCAATTTGATAAATCCTTCTGAAGTTTTACTCGTATATTACAATCGGTACATACATGACGTAATATTTTCTTGGCAGCACTAAAATTGTCTTTACGAACAGGGTCGATTATTTTTTTAAGATCATTCGTAATAGCTCCAACCTTATCATATCCTTCACGCTTACACATACATGACCTATTGTCAATTATTTCAATCAGTTTATCGCGTTCGGCCCGAACAGGTTCCTTGAATTTTTTCCATGCATTTTTCTTAGCGGCTTTTACTTCGTTAAGTATTTCTTCTTCAATTTTGTCCAGTTCTGCTGATGTTGCGATCTTTTCAGAAATGATCCATTCACGCATTTTTTTTATTCCATCAAATTCCTGTTCAAATTTTAAGCGTTCTGCGGATTTATATCTTTCATGTGATCCGGAAGTTGAATGCCCTAGCGGTTGAGTAATTTCTTCAATATGAAATACTACGGGAACATGCTCTTTACGTGCTATTTCGGTTCCTTCTTTAAATATTTTTAATAATCCCTGATAATCCCAACCTTTTCCTTTGTATATAACAATACCAGGTTTATCTTTTGTTCTTTCAAAACCTTTTAAAAGTTCAGAAATACTTTCTTTAGTAGTCTGATATTTTTTAGGAACAGATATTCCATATCCGTCATCCCAAATTGCTATTACTGCAGGAACCTGAAGTACCCCAACAGCATTTATCGATTCCCAGAATTGTCCTTCGGATGTACTTGCATCACCAATAGTTCCAAAAGCTACTTCGTTTCCTTTATCCGACAAAGTTTTAAATTGGTGTAATTCTTTAATATTTCTGAATAATTTAGAAGCATATGCTAATCCAACCCAACGAACCATTTGACCTGCTGTAGGAGAAATGTCTGCTGAAGAATTTTTCTGTTTTGTTAAATCTTTCCATGTTCCATCAGGATTTAAACTTCGAGTCGAAAAGTGATTGTTAAATGAGCGTCCCCCGTTTCCGGGATTAAGTTCCAGATTTGTCTCTCCGTATAACTGAGCAAAAAATTCTTCTGCTGTAAAAAGCCCTGCAGCCATCATAAAAGTTTGATCACGATAATATCCCGATCGCCAATCGCCGTTTTTATAATTTTTAGCCATTGCAATTTGTGCGATTTCTTTTCCATCACCAAAAATACCAAACTTAGCTTTTCCGGTTAAGACCTCTTTTCGTCCCATCAAGCTTAACTGGCGACTTAAGTTAGCAACTTTAAAATCATTTAATATTTCCTGTTTATTATATTCAGAATCCTTTTTAGTTACTGTATTTCTCTTTTCTAAAGTTTTAGCACTCATAATTTGAAATAATTTATCTTAAAAGAATTTAAATCTTTGAAGATTATTAAATTACTGATTTTATTAATAAATGTAAAGAGATAGATAGTTTAATAAAATCTAAAATATCTATCTTTGCATCCAAATCATATAACAACAAATATTAATTAATGTTTATAGAATTACTTCTTTTAGTTTTAGGTTTAATGTCATTGGCTATTTTAGCTATGGGATTTAACGTTTTCTTCAGGAAAAACAAGAAATTTCCACAAAGTTCTATTGGTGGAAATAAGGATATGCGAAATTTGGGATTAAAATGTGCCAGGCATGAGGAGATAAAATGCAGGCGGGATATAGACAGAACTCCAGCTTCAGAATCTGTTGGTTGTTCAAGTTGTGGCCATTCATAATCCCGATTTATATTTTCAAAAAATCTAAAACTTTATTTCCATATATTTGTTATTAGCTATTAATTATTAGGAATGATATTATGGAAACAATTGAAACAATACGTACGACTTATACAGGGCAATTAAGAACAGAAGCGATTCATATTCAGTCGGGTAATAAATTAATTACAGATGCACCAACTGATAATCAGGGAAAAGGAGAAACCTTTTCCCCAACAGATTTATTAGCTACATCGTTAGCAAGTTGCATTTTTACTATCATGGGAATCAGGGCAAAAGAAAGCGGATTTAGTATTGATGGCGCTACAGCAAAAACATGGAAGATTATGTCAGAAAATCCGCGTAGGGTAGCAGAAGTTAAAATTGAATATGATTTTACTATGTGCGATTTAACTGCGAAACAAAAGAAAATATTGCAAGGTTTGGTAAAGGTTTCTCCTGTTCCGTTAAGTTTGCATGATGAAACTAAACAAACTGTAAGTATTAAGTTTAAAGAGTGATATTAGCTATTGGCTTTTAGCCTTTTGCTTTCAGATAAAAAATACCCAAGGCTTAATTCTTTAGAATTTACCTTGGGTAAATATTTTGCAGCTTCAGAATTTTAGGATTCTTGTTTTGCTAAAGGCTGATAACTAATAGCAAACAGCTTTTTATGCACTTTGTGTAGGAATTTGTCTGTCGATCTTTTTTAACAATCCCTGAAGAACTGTTCCCGGTCCAACCTCAGTATAAGAACTCATGCCATCAGCAATCATATTTTGCATAATATAAGTCCATTTTACAGGTGAAGTTAATTGCTTAATTAAGTTTTCTTTAATTTGAGCAGGATCAGTATAAGGTTTTGCATCAGCATTCTGATAAACCGGACAAACGGGTGTATTAAAATTTGTAGAGTTAATTGCTTCAGCCAGTTCAATCCGTGCAGGTTCCATTAACGGAGAATGGAATGCGCCACCTACTTTTAAGGGTAAAGCACGTTTTGCTCCGGCTTCAGTAAGTTTTTCACAGGCAACTTCAATTCCTTTCATTGAACCGGAAATTACCAGTTGACCCGGACAATTATAATTGGCAGGAACAACAATATCATCTATTCCGGCACATACTTCTTCAACTACATTATCTTCTAATCCTATAATAGCAGCCATTGTGGATGGTTCTGCCTCGCAGGCTTTTTGCATAGCCATAGCACGCTTATATACTAAGGTTAAGCCATCTTCGAAAGATAATGCTCCATTTGTTACTAATGCAGAAAATTCACCTAAAGAGTGACCTGCAACCATTTCCGGTTTGAAATCTTCTATAGTTTTAGCTAATATAACTGAATGTAAAAAGATAGCTGGCTGTGTAACTCTGGTTTGTTTTAAATCATCTTCAGTACCATCGAACATTAGATCTGTGATTCTGAAACCTAAAATTTCATTCGCTTTTTCGAATAATTCTTTTGCAACAGGAAAATTATCATAAAGATCTTTACCCATTCCAACAAATTGTGCTCCCTGACCAGGGAATACATATGCTCTCATCTGTTTGTGTTTTTAAGTTAATGAATTTATATTACTCTTTATTAATATCAAATATCCAACATAGAATGTCGAATATTAAAGTATGTATTAGACAACTTCTGTAAAAACTTCTTTATTCATTATTTCTTGTTCGATATTCG
>JAUWQL010000006.1 GCA_030611105.1 Bacteroidales bacterium | reverse complement strand
GAGAATCAGGTTTAATTGTAATGTTAGCCCGTGTTTCCGTTTTTTTGAAAACATCAAGTACATCAGAACTAAACTTGTCTTTAATATTTTTTAAAATCTCATCCGTATTCATAATCGAATCTCTTTTACTTATTTAAAAGTTTAACAATACCTGCCAATATTGCTTCAGGTTTTGGCGGACAACCCGGAATATATGCATCAACAGGTATGATTTTATCTACAGGCCCGGCAAAAACATTACCTTCAGCAAATATTCCACCCGTGCAACCACAAGCCCCAATTGCTACAACTAATATTGGTTTTGGCGCTTGTTCATATAATTCTAATAATCTGCTTTTATCTCTTTTATTTATTGATCCGTTTACAAGCAACACATCGGCATGTCGAATACTCCCTACCAGCAACATTCCAAATCGCTCAACATCATATCGTGGAGTTAGACAATCGAGTATTTCAATATCGCAATTATTACACGATGCTCCCCCGAAATGGAACAACCACAAAGATTTTTTAAAACAGAATTCTTTAAATCCCACGTTTTTTAAATTTTTAATATCCAAAATATGATAACACTATTGCTATTATTGCTAACAGGTTCATCCAAACAATGAAAAATCTGACAGCTTGTTTTATTTTCACTCTTGGATTTGTATTCCTTATGAGCGTTAGCAATAGCACTACAAATAATATTTTTAATACTGACCAAAGAATATTGATTCCATGGAAATTTAATCCTCCCCAAAGCAATCCAATTAAGAAAGCAGGGAGTATGAAAAACATAATATATTTTGACAGTTTAATCATTGCATAAGTTGTTCCGGAAAATTCAATCATTATTCCACCGGCAAGTTCTGTTTCAGCTTCTGGCATATCGAATGGAACCAGCGCAAGTTTGGCTTGAATACAAAATATCATTACAATGAATAATATTATTCCGGAAATACTTCCTGCAAATGCTCCATTTAATCCTTGTTGAGAAATAATTTCGCTAAAGCTGATGGTCATTCCGGCTTTTTGAATAATTGCAGCTAACACAAGAATAAATGTTAACTCATAACTTAAAATAAGCTTCATTTCACGCGATCCGCCAACTGCTGCTAATGGATTACCTGATGCCAGTGCCCCAATAATATAAGTTAATGATGGAATTGTCAGTAAGTAGAAAATAACAATAATATCACCCTTGAATCCGGTTTCAATTCCTAATAATGGAAGAAGAATGAAAACTCCGGAAATGCTTGCTCCGAATACTGCAAATACTGGTGCAGCTAAAAAAACACCTTTCGAACCATATTTTGGCAAAATAGTTTCCTTAACCAATAGCAGTTTGAAAAAGTCATAAAATGGCTGAAATAATGGTGGACCTTTTCTGAATTGCACCCAGGCAGTTATTTTTCTATCGTAAAACGATAAAAATGCTCCAACCACTGCTGCAAAGAGTAGTCCGGGGTAAATTAAAAAATAAAACAACTGTTCTGCCATGATTTATTTACTGTTTATCAGTATTCCAAATATTTTCTTTTATTAAAACTCTATCATTTAATTTATAAATGTTTGCTTCAGGGTTTTCGTCCATATCAACCAGGGTAACTGCTCCCGCCGGGCATGCCTTTATAAATTCATTCAATTCATGTTTGTCAGATAAATCAAAGTATAGGTCTTTATTTATTTTATGAACAAAAAAATCTGACATCATAGTTCCGAAAGGGCAAATGGTAACACACGATTTGCACGAAATACATAAATTGATATGCCTGTGTATCAATCCGTCCATGTCCTTTTCAAGAGCATCAGCCGGACAAATACTGATACATGGAGCATCTTCACATTTGCGACAGGTGAATTGAAAAACAGCCAATTCCCGAATAGTTTTTAGTCCATTAATGTTAGGTGGAATGGTGAAAAAACCTTCAGGAGGTGTTGTATCACAACTTTTATCGTCGCACACCCTGAATTTGCTTAAGTCTATCAATATCTTTTTGTCCATATTTAGCTCCAGATATCTGGTTGATCTTTAATCTCATCGTAGGTAAATACCGGTCCTTCTTTACATACAAAATATTTACCCATCATACAATGGCCACATTTCCCAAATCCACACGACATATTTTTCTCCATCGATAAATAAATATTATGTTCAGGATATCCCATTTCGAGTAATTTGTAAGTTCCGAATTTCATCATAATCGGTGGACCGCAAACAACAGCAACAGAGTTTTTGATATCCACTTTTATCTTGTCAAGTAAAACAGTTGCAACACCAACAGTTTCCGACCATGTTTCATTTGGTTCATCAACGGTTCTTAAAACTTCGAACTTTGGTGTATTCCTTAACTGATCAACATATGGTTTATAAATACATTCATCAGGTGTTTTTGAGCCATAACAAAGAGTTACTTTTCGCAATCTGTCAGAAATAGCCACGAGGCTATATAATAACGATCGGATAGGTGCGAAACCACAACCACCACCTAAAATCAGAACTTCCTTATCGTAAAATTTTTCAATAGGATAACCTCGGCCAAACGGACCCCGAATACCAAGAGTTTCACCTGCTTTCATATTATGAAGATATTCGGTCACATAACCGGTTTTCATCACAGTAACTTCAATCTGTTTTGTTTCCAATGGTGATGATGATGGAGTAAAAGGTGCTTCTCCAATACCATCGACAGTTAATTCGATGAACTCACCGGTTTTAAAAGAAAAATCCTGTTCAGGTTCCATAATAAAGGTTTTAATTGTTGGAGATTCTGTAATTACCTCTAACAATTTAGCCCTGATTGGTTTGTATATGTTTACTTCGTTTGACATTATTAATTTGCTAATTCTCTGAATAACTCGTTTTTATTTATTTTGCCAATACAAGCTTCTATACATCTTCCGCATCCTGTACATGCTAAAGATTTAAACTTTTGTGGTTTCCATACATATTTGCAGAAATACCTGTTTTTAAATCTTTTAGATAATTCGTGCAGAGCATCTTCTCCTCCGGCAACTCTTTCGAAACCCGGATACTGACAGGCATCAAGTTGTCTTACTTTTTCAAAATTTGGTTTGTCAATTAATAAAAAGCATGTACAGGTCGGACAAATAGTAGCACACGCACCACACGAAACACAGTTTGAAGAATATTTTTCCCAGATTTCATCTTTGGCCTTATTAACGATAGTTCCTGTTTTTTTGTAATCAGGTAAGCCTGAATTATCAGCAATTAATTGATTTTCAATTTTACTTTGCTTTAACTCTAAGTCTTTTATATCAATCTCCGGTGAATTGGAGACTGTAGTGTGTTCTTTTATAACTGATATAAATTTTTCTCCTTTTTCTGAAAGAACTTCTAAATGTATTTTCTTATTTAAATAAGAAAGTGAGATATCTGCAATTTCTTTAGGATAAGGTTGAATACCATATATCATGCAATGGCAGTGCTCTTGTGTCTCGAAACATGATGTAGCAATTAAAATGGTATTATCTCTTTTTTCTTTATATGCCGTATCGATGTAATCTTTATCTAAATATATTTCATCTAAAATTTTTAAGCCCTGAATATCACAATTTGGTGAGCCAAGTATAATTCTTTTACTAATTGGTTTAGAATCGTTAGTTAAATTTTCTTTAACAGGTAAAAAGAAAGTTTTTAATGGTGTAATTGGTTTTGGAACGTTGTAAGTTATTTCTGAAATATTTTCGGAATTAATTAATTCGTAATCTATTGAGTTATCATTTTTTAGTGGGGCGAAAATTAAATATTCAGTCAATAAACGATCTATTGCACTATTCCAGTCGGAATTTAATAAGGAATAATAATTTTTCATATATGTGATCTTATTCACATATAAATTTATAACTATAAATAATCATTTGTCAAGTATTTTTCGAAAAAATATTATAAAACATATTAACATAAATTATAAAATGCAGGAAATCAATAAATAGGAAAAAATTTTTTATTTTAAAAAAACTTACATAACTTGCAAAAAACGTTATAAATAAAAAATATAATGTGAAACAAATCACAAAATATATTATAAGGAATGATTTGAAGCGATTATTTACTTATCGTTTATGTTTAATTGGATTTAAACGAAAAGGCTTTGATCGGGTTTATTCATATAATCTTGGAGAAGAAGCCGGAGTTACTGCAGAACAGGTTCGAAAAGATTTTTCTGTATTTAAAATAAAAGGTAATAAAAAGGGTGGATATAAAATTAACGATTTACTTCGTTCTATTGAAGAAATTTTTAAATACCAGCATAACCAGCATGTGATTTTAGTTGGCATGGGAAATATTGGAAGGGCATTGGTGCAATATAAACGATTCATTTTAAGAAAAATGATAATTGTTGCATCCTTCGATATTGATCCATCGAAGCAATCAAAGCGTTTTGGGATTCCTGTACTTCCAATGGATATGATGAGTGAAATAATAAATAAATTCCATGTTAAGGTTGCGATTCTGGCTGTTCCTGAAATTTCAGCACAAGATGCAGCGAACAAATTAGTTGACAAAGGTATAACTGGAATTTTAAATTTTGCACCTGTAATATTAAAAGTTCCTGATGAAATAATTGTAAACAACATAAACCTCTGTGATGAGCTTGAAAGTGTAATTTATTACACTCAAAAAGTTATGTAATACCAAATTCTTCTTCAAAATGTCGACCCGATTTAATCGGGATGGTACTTTGAAGTTTAGAATGGTTAATGCTGTTATATATTCAATCCATATTTGCAAAAACAAATATGGCATTTTGAATAACAAACGGTATAATTACTTTTTAATGTTTAAGCCTGAGTTATTAAAAAGTCTGTATCTATATCTGTTCAAGGACTGGTTCAAGGAGTTGGCTTTCGTCCCTTTATTTATCACCTGGCAAAGAAACACAGGTTAAAAGGAACTGTTGCCAATCGAACTGATGGCGTTATAATAGAAGTTACAGGAAATAAAGAGCTTATTGATCAGTTTAAAAAAGATATAGTGAAGTTTTCACCACCGGCTTCATTGGTGAAAAGTGTAAAAGAAAAACAATTAAATAAGCTGACTTTTTCAGATTTCAAAATCCTTTCAAGTAAAAATAATAATGATATAATTACTGAAATAAGCCCTGATATTGCTGTATGTGATGATTGTTTGCAAGATCTAAGAATACATAATCATCGTATACATTATCCTTTTATAAACTGCACAAATTGTGGTCCCCGTTTTTCAATTGTGAACAAACTTCCTTACGACAGAATAAATACCACCATGCATGAGTTTAAAATGTGTTCACAATGCGAAAGTGAATATTTTAATGTTTCTGACAGACGATTTCATGCACAGCCTGTGGCTTGTAACCATTGTGGACCAAAATATTTATATAATAATGAGCGGGATTTTATAAAAATAATTAATGATGTAACTTCAAAAATTGATCGTGGAGAAGTTGTTGCTGTTAAAGGTTTAGGAGGCTATAATTTAATTTGCGATGCAAAGAATAACTCATCTGTATTGCGTTTAAGAAAAATAAAAGGCCGCGACAGTAAACCTTTCGCAGTAATGTTTAGAGATATTGAAACGCTCAAAGAATATTGTGTTTTAAATAATGCAGAAAAGGAATTAGCTGAATCATGGCGTCGGCCTATAGTCTTACTCGATCAGAAAAAGGAATTATGTTATTCTGTTAATAATGACCTAAAAAGTATTGGCGCATTATTACCTTATTTACCATTTCATTATTTATTGTTTGATCGGCTTTCAATTCCGGCAATAGTTTATACAAGTGCAAATATTTCAGGTGAACCTATAATTTCTGATGATACTTTTGCCAAAGGCAATTTGAATAATAAGGTAGATGCTTTTATAAGTCATAATCGAAAAATACAGAACCCCGTTGATGATTCAGTTGTGAAGATTATGGATGGTAAACAGCAAATCATCCGAAGAGCAAGAGGATTTGTTCCTAATCCGATCCACACATTAAAAAGTGTTGATGGAATTTTTGCAGCAGGAGCAGAATTAAAAAATAGCTTTTGTATCGGGAAAAATAATAATGCTATTTTAAGCCAGTACATAGGTGATTTGAAATTTTTTGAAACCTTTAATTTTTATCAAAATACTGTACACCGGTTTTTTGATTTATTCAAATTTTCACCAAAAGTTATAGCATGCGATATGCATCCTGAATATTTGTCTACAGAGTTTGCTGAAAGGTTTAATGTGAATAGCCTGAATGGTAGTCAAATTCCCTTAATAAAAGTTCAGCATCATCATGCGCATATAGTTTCCTGTATGGCGGAGCATAAAATAAACGAAAAAGTTATAGGAGTGAGTTTAGATGGTACAGGTTATGGTACCGATGGTAATATCTGGGGAGGTGAATTCCTGATTTGTGATACAAAAACATTTGAGAGGTTTGCTCATTTTGATTATATTAAAATGCCCGGTGGTGACTTAGCTGTGGGGGAACCCTGGCGTATGGCATTATCATATCTGAAAAAATATTCTTTAAACGGAATAGAGAATCTTGAATGTTTTCGAAAAATTGATGATAAATCAATAGAAATAGTTTATAAAATGCTTGAAAGTGATATAAACTCCCCTTTAACTTCAGGTGCCGGCAGATTGTTCGATGCGATTGCATGTTTACTTAATTTATGTTCGAAACAATCATTTGATGCTGAAGGACCAATGCGATTAGAGGCAATTATTGATAAAACAGAAAAAAGTTATTATCCTTTCGAAATAGTTAATGGTATTGTCAGGTTTGATAAAATGCTAAATGCAATTCTTAATGATATTAGTAAACGGTCTGCTTCAATAATTTCTGCAAAATTTCATAATACAATAGTTAATATAATTAATGATGTTGTAAATCAAATAAAAAAGGATACAGGAATAAATAAGATTGTTCTTTCGGGAGGGGTTTTTCAAAACCGGTTTTTACTCGAAAAATCAATTCAAATTCTTGCTAAAAATAATTTTGAAATCTATACGAACCACTTAACACCGCCTAATGATGGAGGGATTGCTTTAGGACAGTTAGTTGTAGCATCAAATTATATATAATATGTGTTTAAGTATACCTGGTAAAATAATAAAAATTGATGGGGATTTCGCAGAAGTTTCTGTAGGAGGTACAATTATAAAAATAGGAATGCAGATGGTTGAAAATGTTAAAGAAGGAGATTATGTGTTGGTACATGCCGGATTTGCATTACAAAAAATTGATGAAAAAGAAGCTCTGGAAACATTGCAATTATTTCGCGAAATGAGTGATGAATAATTCTGGTTAATCATATGGTAATATGCAGTTCATAGTGACAATTAGCACTTGGCAGCTTATTGGTTTAATGGTTAACTTGTAAAATAATAAATTAGTAAAATATAGTGGCGGAAAAACCTGTCAGAGTCTGTGGGTTGACAGCGGAAAGGAGTGACCTGACAGTGTTTGAGTGAAGCAGCAATAAGCAGCGGCAGTTGGGATTTTGTAGTGGTACTAATTTTAAATTTTTTTCTTTGTGTTCTTTGTGTAATTCATTGTGTGCATTGTGGTTATTTGATTTTTAGGTATTTATACGGATAGTCATATAATTAAATGTAAAAATGCTCAAGGCTAGCAGCTTATAGCTCGCAACTAAAAATTTTGAACTCGGAACTAAATACTAAATACTAAATACTAAATACTAAATACTAAATACTTGATACTAATATCTTAATTTATGAAGTTTGTTGATGAATACAGAGATTTTGAAATAGTTCAAAATATTTCAAAAAAACTCAGGAATCTTAATGGTCATGAAATTTCTTTAATGGAAGTTTGTGGTGGTCATACTATGGCTATTCATCGTTTTGGGATTCCATCGCTTATACCTGATAATATAAAATTGGTTTCTGGTCCGGGTTGTCCGGTTTGTGTTTCCGGTATTGGATTTATTGACAAAGCTATTGAATGTACAAAAATAAAAGATGTAATTATTACTACCTATGGTGATTTAATTCGTGTTCCTGGTTCAAAAAGCAGTTTAGAAAAAGAAAAGTCAAAAGGTGCTGATATTCGTATTGTATATTCAACACTCGAAGCACTTGAAATTGCTGAACATAATAAGGATAAAAAAGTTATTTTCTTAGGTATAGGTTTCGAAACAACAGCTCCCGGAACTGCTGTTGCAATCCGAAAAGCACAAAGTGAAAATATTTCTAATTTTTATTTGTTAAGTGCTCATAAAATAATGCCCCCGGTAATGGAAGCTTTGTTAAATGATGAAGTAAAAATTGATGGTTTTATTTGCCCGGGACATGTGAGTACAATTACAGGATCAACAATCTACGATTTTATACCTGATAAATACAAAATTGGCTGTGTAGTTACAGGTTTTGAACCAACAGATCTTATGCAGGCAATATATATGTTAGCAAAACAAATAAACAGCAAAAATCAAAAAGTTGAAATTCAATATTCAAGAGTTGTAACACCACAGGGAAATACTAAAGCTCAGGCTATAATGAATGAAGTTTTTGAAACCCAAAATGATTATTGGCGTGGGATAGGGGAAATAGCTGAGAGTGGATTAAAACTGAAAGAAAAATACAAGGGTTTTGATGCTGAACATGTTTTTGATCTGAGGGTTGAGCCCGTAAAGGAGAATCCGAATTGTATATGCGGGGATATTTTACGGGGATTAAAAAATCCAAATGATTGTAAGCTGTTTATGAAGGTTTGTTCTCCTGAAAATCCAATAGGAGCATGTATGGTTTCCACTGAGGGAACCTGTCATGCATATTATAAATATAATAGTTATGAGTGATTTTATAACATTGAATCATGGTAGTGGAGGTCGCGCTTCGCAAGATTTGATAAAGAGTATTTTTATTAAATCATTTGGAGATATTAATTCTGTTTTATCAGATTCCGCTATTCTTAATATTCAAAGCGAAAAAATTGCTTTTACTACCGATTCCTTTGTTATTGATCCTGTGTTTTTCCCGGGAGGTGATATTGGAAAGTTAGCTGTTTGCGGTACAGTTAATGATTTAGCTGTTTCGGGAGCAGTTCCTAAATATATTACTGCTTCGTTCATTCTCGAAGAAGGTTTGCCTATAAATGATTTAAAAAAGATTGTTAATTCAATGGCCGTGCAGGCAAAACTTGCAAATATTAAAATTGTTGCGGGCGATACGAAAGTTGTTCAAAAAGGGAAATGCGATAAAATATTTATCAATACCACGGGAATAGGTGTTTTTGAAGAAGATTATTCATATATAAGTACCGGAGAAAAAGTTGATATTAATGATAAAATCATTATAAATGGTTTTTTAGGCGATCATTCTATTGCAGTTTTAGGTGCAAGAAATGAATTGGGCTTTAAAGTTGATATTCAGTCGGATTGTGCTTGCCTGAACGAACTGGTTCAGAGTGTGATTAAGGCCAATATACAAATTAAGTTTATGCGTGATGTTACTCGGGGAGGATTAGCAACAGTTTTGAATGAATTATCAGAAATTATCAATTTGGGAATTGAACTGGATGAGAAAGAAATTCCTATTCAGGAATCTGTAAATGGCCTATGTGAGATATTGGGTTTTGATCCATTGTATTTAGCAAATGAAGGTAAAGTTTTAATAGTTGTACGTTCGGAAGATGCAGATAATGTGATTAAAATTCTAAATAAGAACCCTTTAGGTGTTGAAAGTAAAGTAATTGGAGAAATTGTTTCTGATCATCCTAAAATGCTTGTAGGAAAAACTAAGGTAGGTGGTAAAAGAATAATAAATATGTTACAAGGAGAACAGTTACCAAGAATATGTTAATAATTAGTTTGAAATTTTAACCTGGAATCTGGAACCTGAAACTAATAGTAATGCATGAATTAAAAATAGCTGAAGAGTTAATAGGAATAGTTATACAAGTAGCTGAAACAGAAAATCTGAAAAAGGTTACTAAAGTAAATATTCAGTTTGGGAAAATGATCATGATCGTTCCGGATGTTTTTCATTTTGTTTTTGATTGTGCAGTTAAAGGGACCATAGCCAGGAAGGCAAAACTGCATCTGGAAATCTTGCCTGTGAAGTTTGCGTGTAATAAATGTAAAGAGGAAACCCAAATTGATGATTTAATATTTGTTTGTCCGTATTGTGGTTCGAATGATCTGGAACTGATTCAGGGACGCGAAACAATTATTGAAAGCATTGAAGGAGAAAAAAATGGTTAAATGGTTTACTAGTAAAATAGTAAAATAGTAAAAGGGTAGACCAATAAACCAATTTACTAATAAACTGATAAACTAAAAATATATGGAAATCAAAATAATGAAAAATGTTCTTGATCGTAATAAGAACAAGGCCAACGAAGTAAGATCTTTACTTCAAGAGAAAAACGTGTTAATGGTAAATATGATAAGTTCGCCAGGTGCAGGCAAAACAACTCTGCTTGAAAAAACACTGGAAAATCTTAAAAACAAATTCAGAATTGGTGTTATTGAGGGAGATATTGCAACCGATCGTGATGCACAACGATTAAAAGAACATGGAGTCCCTATAGTAGTTATAAATACCGAAGGAGGTTGTCATTTGGATTCGCATAGTATTTCAAAAGTTCTTCCTGAATTTAATTTGGATAATATAGATGTAATTTTTGTTGAGAACGTAGGGAATTTGGTTTGTCCATCACATTTCGATCTGGGAGAGACTTTTAAACTTGCTTTGGTCAGCATTACTGAGGGCGATGATAAACCAATTAAATATCCTATGTTATTTCGCGAAGCTAAAGTCATTTTATTAAATAAAATCGATTTAATCGAATATACGAATTTCAATAAGGCTGGTTTTCGTGTTGACTTAAATAATGTGAACGGGAAGGTGCCACTATTTGAAATTTCTTGTACCAAAAATATAGGAATGGATCAATGGTATAATTGGATTTCTAATGAAATTTCTTCAAAATAACAAAACAAGTTGTAAAACATATTAATATTTTTTACTTGTAAGTTTATACAGATCAACTATTAACATAGTTTAGCTTGTTTAGAATTGATTTATTTAATTGTTATTCAAATAACAGTGTTACTAAAATAACATAAAGTATTTATATTTGCAATGTGAAATTATTACAACAAATTTTATTCTGATTTTTTACGTTAACAATATTAAATTTTATAAAACAATTTTTAAAATGACAAAAATCAAAACATTAGCAGATTTAGAAAGAATTAAAAATGAAATGCGTTCAGATAAAGACTTGAACGGCAGTCAGGACAATTCTGAAAATGCAGTAAAAATTAAAGTTGGTATGGGAACCAGTGGAATTGCATCAGGTGCGAGAGATGTTATGGATTTTTTAATTGAAGCTCTTGAGAAGAGAAATATTGAAGCTCTTGTTTCTCAAACCGGTGATATGGGATACAGTTATGCCGAACCAACTATCGAAGTTCGAAAGCCTGGTCAAAAGCCGATTGTTTTTGGATACGTTGATGTTAAAAAGGCTGACCTTATCATTGAAAAGTATATTAAGCTGGGAGAAGAAGTAGAAGGTATTATACCTGTAAATTATCAAACCATTGATGACTAATTTAGGAGGAAACAAAATGTCGCGACATAAACAAATAAGAATTGCTTTAAATAATTGTGGTGTAATTGATCCTGAAAATATCCGGGAGTATATTGCACGCGACGGTTATTTGGCATTAGGTAAATGCCTTACGGAAATGAAACCAGATGACATTATCAGAGAAATAAAAGATTCGGGTCTGAGAGGTCGTGGAGGAGGAGGTTTTCCTGCCGGCTTAAAATGGGAAATTGCTGCTAAAAACCAGGCCGATCAAAAATATGTTGTTTGTAATGCCGACGAAGGTGACCCGGGAGCATTTATGGATCGTTCCATTCTTGAAGGTGATCCACATGCCGTAATTGAGGCTATGGCAATTTGCGGTTATTCAATGGGTGCTACAAAAGGTTTAATATATATCAGGGCTGAATATCCTTTGGCAATTAAACGATTAAAAATTGCTATTGATCAAGCCCGTGAATTTGGTTTATTGGGTAAAAATATATTCAAAACCGATTTCGAATTCGATATCGAATTACGTTATGGTGCCGGAGCATTTGTGTGTGGCGAAGAAACTGCATTAATTCACTCGATGGAAGGTTTACGTGGCGAACCAACTATTAAACCTCCATATCCTGCTGAGTCAGGATATCTTGAAAAACCAACAAATGTAAATAATGTCGAAACTTATGCTAATGTTCCAATAATTTTAAGAAAAGGTGCAAATTGGTTTAATAAAATCGGAACAGAAAAATCAAAAGGTACAAAAGTATTTGCTTTAGCCGGAAAAATTAAAAATGTAGGACTTGTCGAAGTGCCTATGGGAACAACTTTACGTGAAGTAATTTATGAAATTGGTGGAGGAATCGAGAATGATAAGAAATTTAAAGCTGTTCAAACCGGGGGTCCTTCGGGTGGTTGTTTAACTGAAAAACATTTAGATACCCCAATCGATTTTGATAACCTGGTGCAGGCTGGTTCGATGATGGGATCAGGAGGTATGATTGTTATGGATGAAGACAATTGTATGGTTTCTGTTGCTAAATTCTATTTGGATTTTACAGTTGAAGAATCTTGTGGTAAATGTTCTCCTTGTCGTATCGGTAACAAGCGCTTATACGAATTACTTGACAGAATTACGCAAGGTAAAGGCGAAATGGAAGATTTGAAACGACTTCGAAATATGAGTAATGTGATTAAAGATACTTCGCTTTGTGGTTTAGGCCAGACATCTCCAAACCCTGTTTTATCAACATTAGATAATTTCTACGATGAGTATGTTGCACACGTTACTGATAAAAAATGTCCTGCCGGAGAATGTAAAGATTTAATGACATATTTTGTTATTGAAGAAAATTGCGTTGGCTGTACTGCTTGTGCCAGAGTTTGTCCGGTAGGTGCAATTACAGGTGAGAAAAAAGAAGTACATTATATCAATCCTGAGATTTGTATTAAATGTGGAGCTTGCGAAGAGAGATGTAAGTTTGATGCAATCATTGTAAAATAAAAAATTTTAGAACGATGGATAAAATAAAATTAACAATAGATAACAAGCAAATAGAAGTAGAAAAAGGGACTACAATCTATAAGGCTGCAAAAGAATTAGGAATTTATATCCCTGTGCTTTGTTATATGAACCTCGAAGGTTTAAATATTGAAAACAAACCGGGTGGATGTCGTATTTGTGTTGTTGAGGTTGAAGGCAGAAATAATCTGGCTCCATCCTGTTCAACCGATGTATGGGAAGGAATGGTTGTAAATACACACTCGATGCGTGTTATTAACGCCCGAAGAACTGTAATGGAATTTATTCTTTCCGATCACCCTAAAGATTGTTTAACATGCGCCAAGTCGGGTAATTGCGATTTACAGGATATGGCTGTTAAATTAGGTGTCAGGGAAATTCCGGGTCAGGAATATGCCGAGATGTCGACATATAAAATCGATTTCTCTCCATCTATAATCAGAGATTTAGATAAATGTATAATGTGTCGTCGTTGCGAAATGATGTGTAACGATTTCCAGACTGTTGGTGCACTTTCAGCATTTAACCGTGGATTTGAAGCGGCTGTTGGGCCTGCTTTCGAAATGGAACTGGAAGATTCCACTTGTACATATTGTGGCCAGTGTGTGGCTGTTTGTCCTACCGGTGCACTAACCGAAAAAGATCATACAAGAGATGTTATAAATGCACTTTCCGATCCGACTAAAAAAGTTATTGTTCAAACTGCTCCGGCAGTGCGTGCTGCATTAGGCGAAGAGTTCGGAATGGAACCGGGAACATTGGTTACAGGTAAAATGGTATCGGCATTACGTCGTTTAGGTTTCGATTATGTTTTCGACACTGATTTTGCTGCCGACCTTACCATTATGGAAGAAGGAACAGAACTGTTAGATCGATTAACAAAATATCTGAGTGGTGATAAAGAAGTAAAATTACCAATTCTTACATCTTGTTGCCCTGCCTGGGTAAGCTTTTTCGAGCATTATTTTCCTGAGATGAAAGATATTCCTTCAACTGCCCGATCTCCACAACAAATGTTTGGTGCTATTGCAAAAACATATTTTGCCGATAAGATCAGTACTAAACGCGAAGATTTGGTGGTTGTTTCTATCATGCCTTGTTTGGCTAAAAAATACGAAGCTCAACGCGATGAGTTTAAAGTAGACGGGAATCCTGATGTTGATTTCTCAATTTCAACTCGTGAGTTGGCTCACTTAATTAAAGAAGCAAACCTTGATTTAAATACTTTACCCGACGAAGATTTTGATAAGCCACTTGGCGAATCTTCGGGTGCCGGTGTAATATTTGGTACAACCGGTGGTGTTATCGAAGCTGCTGTTCGTACTGCATATGAATTACACACAGGTAAAAAACTTGAGAAATTAGATTTTGAACAACTACGTGGTTTCGAAGCTATCAGAAAAGCTACTATCGATTTTGACGGTACTCCAATTAATATTGGAATTGCTCACGGATTAGGCCATGCACGTAAATTGCTTGATGAAATTAAAGCCGGAAAATCAGAGTTTCATGCTATTGAAATTATGGCGTGTCCCGGTGGATGTATCGGTGGTGGTGGTCAGCCATTACACCATAGCGATACAAGTATTCTTAAGGCTCGTGCAGAAGCAATTTACCGGGAAGATGCCGGTAAGCCAATCCGTAAATCTCACGAAAATCCTTATATTATTAAATTGTACGAGGAGTTTTTGGGAAAACCAATGAGCGAAAAATCGCATCATTTATTACATACTGCTTATTTCGATAAGAGTAAAAAAATTGAAATGAGCTAGTCAAGAGTCTTGACTCACAAATATTGAGATAAAACAATACAATAAAGGAACGAACCGCCAAATTTTAAAGTGCAAACAGTTCCTGAAAAAATGGAGGAAAAATCAATGTCTGATATAAAAGTTAAAATAAAAGAAAA
Source organism: Bacteroidales bacterium (assembly GCA_030611105.1). Classification (GTDB taxonomy): domain Bacteria; phylum Bacteroidota; class Bacteroidia; order Bacteroidales; family UBA12077; genus UBA12077. Next base: position 37,599 of record JAUWQL010000006.1, on the reverse strand, counting down.
AGACTTAATTAAGATACAAGAAATTTGTAAGTCTTTTGATAATAAATCGGGCGAACTAATTAATGTATTACATAAAACACAAGAGCATTTCGGATATCTGCCTGCTGAAATACAGGAAATTGTTGCACAAGAGTTAGATGTTGCAGTGGCGAAGGTTTATGGTGTAGTAACATTTTATTCGTTTTTTACCATGTTGCCAAAAGGTAGATTCCCAATTTCGATTTGTACAGGTACAGCATGCTATGTTCGTGGTGCCGATAATGTTTTACAGGAATTTAAACGCCAGTTAAATCTTGAAGTGGGCGAAACTACCGACGATGGTAAATACTCGTTAAACTGTTTACGTTGTGTTGGTGCTTGCGGATTAGCTCCGGTAGTATTGGTTGGCGATAAAACCTATGGCAGAGTATCGCCCGAAGGAGTAAAAGAAATACTTCAAGAGTATCAGGAAAAATAAATAATAGAATCAAGATATAAGATGTGAGACACAAGACTAAAATCAAAATCTCATGTCTAAAAGTTTAGGGTTCAGGATAAATAAAAAATATTCTTCACATTATTTTTTAGTTTTTATAATTGTTTTATTGTCATTCCCGCGCAGGCGGGAATCTCTTTTGTCTTTTTTAAGTACCACTTTTTGCTTTACTTCTTTTAATCCCAAAATAAATAGCAATACCACCGGTAAAAAACATTAATAAACTATATATAGCAGGGGTAATTGCAAATTCACTATTCCCAAGTAAAACCACCGCAATAGTTATAGCTAAAGTTCCATTTTGAATTCCCGATTCAATAGAAATAGATACAGCTCTTTTATCTATAATTTTAAATAATCTCGCAGAAAAATAGCCAACCAGCATAGTAGCAACATTTAATATCAATGCCACCAATCCTGCTTGTCGAAAATAAGGAATAAGGTTTTCTTTTTCTTTAATAACTATACCTATTATAATTAAAGCTATAATAATTCCGGATGCTTTGCGCACAGGCTTAGCCATCTTTAAAGCGAACCCTTCTTTATATTTTCTTATAAGCATACCAATACTTACCGGAATAACTATGATTATAAAAATCTGGATAATAGTTTCAACTATATCCAACCTTACCATTTGTTCTTCATCTAAAAATTGGATCAAGGCAAAATTTACAATAAATGGAATAGTTAATATGGTAATAAAACTACTTAATGCCGTTAGAGAAACAGACAAGGCCAAATCTCCCTTTGCCAAATGTGTTATTAAATTTGATGTTGGTCCGCCCGGACAAGCAGCTAAAATCATAATTCCTATTGCAATTTCAGGCTTTAACGGAAATATTAATGCAATAGAAAATCCTATTAACGGTAAAATTATTAACTGATTAGTTAAACCAACCAATATTGCTTTTGGGTATACTAATATCCTTTTAAAATCGTCAATAACTAACGATAATCCCATTCCCAACATAATGATTATAAGAGAAGCAGCCAAAATGATTGTTGAAACCTTATCCATAATTTATAGTTTTAGTTCAAAGGGCAATATAAAGATTAATTTTTATATAGCACTAAAATTAAATAAACAACAATTTGGAAGTAAACCAGGCCGGTGCTTTCTATGTATGTTTCATAAAAGATCGAAATACAATATTTTGCATTTTTAAAATATATTTTGTAATTTGTCGAAACTTACCCCTGCCTGCCGAAGGCAGGTTAAGAACGTACATTTTGGAACTCGAAAAGGAGTATTAATTTTAAATTAATATAATGTATGAGTTTTTAAAAAAAATACCTTTAATTTTTGTTTTGATTAGTACTTCACTAATCTCCTATTCACAGGAAACACTGGAAGTACAGCTTGATTCTATCTCAAATGTTTATAATAATCATGTTGGTAATGAATGGTCGCATGACGTTACAGTAAATAATATACCACTTTCAGAATATAAGAACTTAAACCTGAAGCGTACTGAAACCGACACATTATTTATTAAAGTAATTTGTTGCGAATACGACGAGAAATACCCTGATTTCGGCAAAAACTCCCGATTAATTGACCTGAATAAAATTGATTTAAGTAGTGAATATTCTTTTACTATTGAAGTAACTGTTACAGAAAATGGAGGACGCTACAAAGGCAATAAAGCAAAATGGAAATATAGTTTTAAAATAACAATAACCTAAAATTATTTATTATGAAAGACAATACAGATATTTTTAACTCCTATAGCAGGATTAGAAAATTAATTGGAATTCTTGGTTTGTTGCTCCCTTTTCTAATAGTAATTTTTTATTGCGGTTTTTTGCCATCTATTAGTCTTTATTATTATACCAGATCAGCAGTATTTTTTATTGCTATTCTTGCTGCATTTGGTTTATTTCTTATATCGTATGAAGGCTATAAACCAAAAGAAAAAGAAAAAGGATTTAGCGACAACTTTATAACTCATGTGGGTGGTTTTGCGATATTAATTGTTGTGCTTGTCCCAACTGCCTGCGCAGATACGGCTCTTAAGATTTGTAATGTATGTATCTCAGGAAAATATTGTTTATTCGGTCATGACATTGAAAATATTAATATTTTGCATCTTATTAGTGCAGCAATATTTTTTATTGCTATGGGATATATGTCGATATTTAATTTTACAAGAGGGACAGATAAAAAGTACCACTTTATGTATAAGTTCTGTGGATATACTATTTGGTTTTCAATGTTACTATTAGTGATTGAATTTGGTATTAGGTTATCTGGTGGAAAGGGCTATATTACCGTTTACGATGTATTTATTCTCGAAACGGTAATGGTTGTGGCTTTTGCAATATCGTGGTTGCTTAAAGGTAGAACAATAGAATATGTCATTGAATTTAAAAATAGTTCATTAAAGTTTTTAAGATTAAAAAAGGCTTAGTTGACTAATTAATAATTTAACTAAATACACAAAAACAGAGAACAACAAAGGCAATAACGCAAAATGGGAATATAGTTTTTAAATAAAATAGTACTAACCAAAAAATTAAAGATTATGGCAATTAGAGACACTTATAAGTATTATTTTAAAGTTGGAAATAAAATTGTACATGCAGGTATTACAAATGATCTCAACCGAAGAGAAGCTGAGCATAAACTAAAGTGGCCACGCGGACATATTTATCAGGTAGGAATTAGAACTACAAGAGAAGCGGCTTTGCAATGGGAAAGTGAAAATGGATTTGGTTCTAATCAGTAGAGAGCTCTGGCGAATATATTATCCGTGTTTAGTAACAATAATAAATGGACGGACAAGATGTCCGAGCCAGCAGGGGTTTATCGATAACGGACCGAAAATTATTGATTCGCTGGAAGATAAATTGGTGAAAAAATAAATGTCCTTTAAGGTTTAGTAAAAAAAATATTGCCAGACTTGATTACTAAAGGAATTAATTTCACTGTTAAATTATAAGAGAGCTTACAAAATAGTAAGATAATAATTATAGATAAATATATTATGAGATAATGATTGAAAATGAATTAAACACATACCTTGATTATTTTAAGGGTAGAGAAGAATTTATTGCTGTTCAAGGCACAAATTACTATTATCCAATAAAACAGAAACTAAACGAAAACGTCCTAACCAAACATATCGAAGGGATAAAGACTTTTGGTGTATATGTTTTAACAAAATTAAGCAAGTGTAATTTCATTTGCATTGACATAGACATTGAAAAAATTGAATTGTCTCAGGTTAATTTCGCTGATTCTAGCATAAAATTTGAATACCTTAAAGATCAGTTATTGAAGTTTCAAAATATTCTTGAAAAAGAATTTTTCAAACCAGAAAATATACTTTATGAAGACAGTGGAGGTAGAGGTTATCATATTTGGGTATTTTTTGAAAAACCAATTGAAGGTCATGATGCTTTATTCATAAATGAAATCTTAAAAAATAAATTGAAAGACTTTTCATTTGAATTCTTTCCAAAACAGCCTACATTAAATGAAAAAAGAAAATACGGAAACCTAATTAAGCTACCATTAGGTGAACATAAAAAATATAATAATAGAAGCAAATTCTTCACTTTGATTGAAGGAGAGATAGAGATAATAAATGATCTAAATGATAATTTAAAGCATCTCGATTCTGTAGTCAAGATTAAATCAGAAAAAGTTTTTGAAATTGTAAATCAGTACAAAAAAATTCTAAAATACGAAACAAATATTTTTATAAAAGAAGAATACGAACCTAGAAGAAGAAAGATTTACAAAAATGACATTGATAAACTATTCAATAACTGTAGTGCTATAAACGCTCTTAAAGATAAAGCAATTAAAAAAAATGCATTAACGCATATTGAATTAACTAATTTGTCAAATACATTGTTATCTCTAAAAGACTCAAGAGATTATATTCATTTTCTTATTAAGACTTCTTTAGGGAACAAATATTCCTACCAGGTAGCTGAAAAAGAATTAAAATTAATTGGGAAACTTCAACCTGCTAATTGCAGAACTTTAATTAATAGTGGTATTTGTAAAGAATATTGCAAACCTGAGTTTAAAAAAAGATGCGAAGATGAATCTTTGCGCAATACAACACCATTACATTCTCAAGTTGCAATTAGCTTAAATATTAATGAGTCTTTATCAGAAAATCTTTTAGAGAAAATATGCTCATTTGAAAATATTCGACTTGCCTATTACAGACTCAAGGAATATCATAAAAATGAAGATGCTCTTTTCTATGATGAATTTGACTTCAATTTCTTTGAAAAAGATTTTGATATTAATATACAGCTAACTTCATTAATGATAAAAAACAAGGTTGATATTCCTATTATTCATTATGAGAAAGTTGGTATTCCAAAAAAAATTGAAAGTGATGGCAAAATGGTCAAACGGACAATGGCTTATTCTTCAGTATTTGATCAAATTATAGCACAATCTATTTTCAATATAATTGGAGAAATTCTAGAAAGTAATTTTCAAGAAAACTCATATGGGTATAGACAAAACTACACCAACAGGAAATCATATAATATCTTTGAGGATTGGCGAGAAAAATACCCTTCATTTAGAAATACAGTCCTAAGTAAACTTCGAGATCCTGATATAAAATACTACATATGTTGTGACATTAAGGGATATTACGATAATATTAGAAAGGATATTCTGGTTAGCCAGTTAAGGTCAATAATTGGAAATCAATATGTTTTAGAATTACTGGAAAAAATAATAAACTCTTATTCTTTTGATGAAAGTAATGAATTAGGTCTACCGCAGGGTCCTGCATACGCTCGACCTTTAGCAAATGTATATTTAAATGAATTTGATAAAGAATTAAAAGAACTATCTGATGGCTATTTCAGATATGTTGATGATTTTTTTGTTTTATTTGATAGTTTCGAGAAAGCAACAAAAGTAAAAGAATGGATTGTAAATCGTCTTAATAATATAGGACTTAAATTGTCTGATGATGAAAGTAAGAAAGCTGTAATCACAGAATCAGTTGATGAATCCATACTTCAAGATAAAATTAACGCCGTTAGATACGGAATATTTGAAGATCATAAATTTCTTCCAAACCTGAATGAACAAATTATTAGCGAATTTTATGAAACTATAATTGAAAGAGCTTATGATGCAAATGATAAGAATAAAGAAATCCCTACATTAATTTACTTTGGTACAACACCTCATATCGAGCCTCGACAAAAGGAGATAATTATTGATATTGTAGAAGAACTTGCAAGGAAAGGTGAATTTTTCCCCAAAAAAATTAAAAATATTTTCCCAAGGCTTATTCAAATATATACCGATCTGAATAAAGACTATTATTCTTTCTTTCAATTACTTGATGATTCTGTAAATAAAACATATTTTCTGATTGCAGTATATGAAAAATATATAAATGAAAAGAAGGCACATCTCGAATCTCTAAAGAAAATATTAGCAGAATCGATTTCTACAGAAGATCCCTTTCTTTATGGTGTTTTATTGAGAATAAACTTTACAATTCCAGAAGTTAAAATATTTGACATAGAGAAAAATGTAGTTGAAAAAGTAAATAATATTGAATCTACATTTCTTTCATGCAAATTATTATTGTCTGTTGATTATTTCAAGTTAGAAACTCAGATTCAAAATGAAATTGATAAAGGGTTTAAGCTAAATACAAATTACTTAATTAAAAAGGCATTTCTTTCAGGAATTGAGCATGTTAGTACTTTTAGAGAGATTGATAATAATCTTTTCAAAAGAATATTAAGTAATAATGTTTGTCTAATTCACAGTGAATGCTGTAAGATTTTGTCTCTTATAGTTGGACAGAAACAACTATTAAGTACATTAATAAGATTTATTGAAGATGAGAAACCAAAATATGATGATTTCATTGTTAATTTATTTGGCAGAAAGATCTTTGAAAAATATAAAAACTCAAATATAAGGGAATTAGAAAATTTGATAATTCTCTATGAAGATCAGCAAACTGAAATTAAGGATGCAATAAAAATGGTTGTTAGCAGAATAGAGGACTCTTTTGGAAGTTTAGTTTCTATTGAAGATGATGGCTATAATCGAATTGAGCAATATAACGAATGTTCCTACTATTGTTCAGTTGAAAATAATAATAACTATAGAGAAGTCTTACCTTTTACAGATTCAACAAACCATCAAGAAATTATTAGGAATATTAGTAAACTTAATGAAAAGTTAATTATACCTGACACAAGCGTTGAATATAATAGTACTCTTAAGGAAGTAAGACTAAATTCTAGCATTCCTGAATCTTACATTAACATATCTGAAATTTTATTTTCCTTAGAAAATAATCATGATTGTTTTAATTTCTTAAAACTGATTAATGTTTTATATCAGAAATCTTTAATTTATCATAGGATTACAGGTAGAATTCCTATCATTATTGGTAATGCAATAATAAATAAAGAAACATTTGATGTGCTTTTTACTAAAAAAGGAAAAGATGTTCTAAATCAATATAATTGTGATAATGAAATAATTGATAGTAATAATTCTGAAAATATATTAAAGCTTATATATTCTTTGATATTTAATATATTATTCAAGACGAAAACGGAATTTGATAAGTATATTGATTCTAATAAAAATCCCAAAACAGGTATTCAATTATTTGTTTATTATCTAATTAAAAGAATACAGAATAGGAATATTAGAATTGAAAAAGTTAGTTATCTAATAGATTTAATACGAATAGAAAATGTTGATGATGAAGTTTCTATTTCTTATTTGTTTTTCAGTGAAAAATTAAAAATAGATATTTTTAAAAATTGTGAACAGTTTATTAATTGGAAGGGAATTACTAGTGGTCTTATTGAATTGTATAGTGATTTTGCTTTAACATATGGCAAAATAGATTTTTCAAACATTAATTTTAAGAATGAAATTTTTCTCAATAAAGCATACCCTTATGGTTTGTGTAAATTATCAGAAAATATTCTGAACTTTAATTCAAATATTAATAAATTACTTGAAAATTATAGCGAGAGATTTTATTTAAATTACTTTCTCTTGCTAAATACGTTTACAGTATATTGTTTGGAAATTCATTGTTTATTTAAGTCTATTTTAATTTCTAATAAGGAAATAGCTCCCTTAACGGAAAATATTGATAACATTGCTTGTGAAGGCGTAACTACGAATATTTCCAAATCTGAAATAAGAAATATCAATCATTTAATCAAAGTTTATAACGTTCCGGGAAATAGTATTTTTAATAATTCCATTAATTATTCCTTAAAAGAAATTAGCATTCTATGCTTATTGGTTTATTTTGATTTTTCAAGAGAAGATAATCAAATAGTTATTCAAAGAACTAGGTCAAGAAAAGATGAAATGTTAATTGATTTATTTATGAATCAAAATCCCCCTGTTGAAGAGGCTATATACAACTATATTTCACTTATTAATGATTCCTTATTAAATCATTATAGATGTCCTGCCAATTTAAATAATGAATTACAAAATGATAAGACAAAAATATTGTCTCTCCTGTTTCTTTTGAGAAAGATTCAAAAGAAACATGGAATAAAACGAAGACAAAATAAATACTATAAGATTTATAAAAAATTTGAACTTAAAAATCTGTTTGGCAAAAAAAATGAGATTCCTATTTCTTTGATTAATAATAATCCTTTTACAGATGCTTTTAACAATTTTGAAAAGAAAGGAAATTTACAATATGAAAAAAAGAAAGGAATCATTTATAATATTATCATTCCAGATAAAAGATTTGATATTCTTTACAATAAATTAAAGAGGGGAAAATTATTTAGAAATAAAATAACATTCATTTATTCTGGCAAATGGCAGCTTATTATTGATGTATTATTATTTGCACTTTTTATGTTCTTTGTTGTACAAATAAATTTTGCTATTAATTCTGATGATGCTTCAGGGTCTACAAGTTCTTATCTATGGGTTTTGCGTGCTTTTTGTTGGCCAATCGTAGCATTTTTCATAGGAAAAATCTTATCAATAGATATTTCATATTGGTCAAAGAGAATTCCGAATTTCATCAATAAACTTAAAGGGAAATAATTATGTATTTATTTTTTGACACAGAGACGACAGGATTGCCAAGAAATTGGAAAGCTCCAATTACAGATTCAGATAATTGGCCAAGATTGGTCCAGATTGCATGGTTAGTTTTTGATATAGAAGGGAATAGGATTGATACTCAAGAATTCATAATAAAGCCAGAAGGCTTTACTATACCAGCAGATGCATCCCGAGTTCATGGTATTACAACTTCTATTGCACTGGATAAGGGTGTAGAATTAATAAATGTTTTAAATGCATTTAACCAAGAAATAGATAGGGCAAATACTTTGGTAGCTCATAATATAAGCTTCGATTCAAAAATAATTGGAGCAGAAATGTTTCGAAAAAAAATTAATACAAATTTTAACAATAAGCAATCTATCTGTACAATGAAAGAATCGACAAACTTCTGTAGAATACCTGGAAATTATGGATATAAATGGCCAAAACTCTCAGAATTACATGTGAAACTATTTGGGAAAGATTTTAAGGAAGCTCATAATGCGTCAGTAGATATTGAAGCTACAGCAAGATGTTTTTGGAAACTAAAAGAAATGAAAATAATTTAATATTTATCTCAGTTCGGCGTAGCGTACCAGCTCGCGTGGAACTGTCTGCCGACAGGCAGGCATGCTTTGTAGACCGTAGCTGAAAGCGAAGGTAAGTTGTCCGTGTAACAAGCAAACTGGAAAGAAAAGATAAAATAACATCACACGTCGAAAATGATCCTGCAAGCTTATTTAGAATAAATATAAATTTGCTTTAAAGTTCACAAATATGTGAACAAATAGTATATATTTGTGTTAATTATTATGAGAATAGTTTTTATAAAAACATACTTGTCTGATTTATTTGAGGGTGAGGTTAAAAAATACAAAAAGTATAAGTCCAACCCTCAGCTTGTTAAGCAATACGTTAAGACTATAAACAAATTAAAAGGTATAACAAAAATTGAACAGTTATATCAAATTAAGAGCCTCAACTATGAAAAGAAGGTGGGGAACCTAGAAGGAATAAGTGTTGTATGGATAAATAAGCAATATCGAATTCTTTTTAGAGAAATAGCTACTAATCCTGACAATCTTATTATTGACTTATTAGAAATTGAGGATCTTAGTAAACATTACGAAAAATAGAGAAAAATGAAAACCACAGAAAACACCATTCCATTTGTAGCCACGCATCCTGGTGAGATCTTATTAGATGAAATAGAAGCCAATGATTTTTCTCAAAGTGATTTCGCAAAAACAATCGGTTTAAAGAAAAGTCAACTGAATGAAATAATAAAAGGTAAAAGAAATATTAATGCTGAATTGGCTATTTTATTAGAAAAGTCATTGGAAATTGATGCAGAATATTGGTTGGAAATTCAAAAGAATTATGATCTTGACAAGGCTCGAATAAGCATGAAAAATCAGCAAAGATTAGATGCTATTGAGCAGTGGAAGTTTATTGAGAGCCAAATCGCTACTTCTTTTTTAAAAAAAGAAAAGATATTAAGTGGAGATCCTATTGAGGATATAATTGCAGTTAAAAAAGTGTACAACGTTCAAAATTTTGAGGAGCTAGCTAAGATCAATGCTGAACCAACTTTTGCTAGGTTTAGGAAGTCAACAAAATTAAAAGTTGATCCAATAAATATTATTGGATGGGTAAAATTACTTCAATTTAATGCAAATCAGGTTTTTGTTGACAAGTTTGATTATGATCAAAAGGATGATTTAATGCAGAAACTTAGACAAATAATACGAATCAATAACAACACTCTTATTACAGTAAAGCAGGCATTGTCAGATTTTGGAATTAAATTAATTTATCAAAGAAAAGGAGAAAAAACTCCGGTAGATGGTGTTTCGTTTTGGAGTAATGGAAGCCCTGCAATTGGAATGTCTCTAAGACATAGCAGGTTGGATAATTTTGCCTTTACCCTTTTTCATGAGTTAGGGCATGTGTTTGAACATCTACTAAATAACAATAAAGCTGAGTTCGTTGATCTAATATCATCGAAAGAGCAAAAAGATTACAAGAATTCAAAGGATGAGAAAGAAGCAGATTTATTTGCTCAAAATAATTTGATTGTGCCCAAAGAATGGAAATCTTTCTTTTTTAAAAGACAATTTGACGATTTGCATATTGAAGAATTTGCAAAAGAAAATAGAATTCATCCATGCATTGTAAGAGGCCGAATCTGTTATACATTAGGTTTTTACAGAGCGAAAACATCTATTGATTATTCTATTAACTAATTGTGCCCACTGTTCGGCGTAGGCTTTTGCCTGCATCGTTCTATTTTTAACTAAATACATTTGTAAAAAATATTCTATTCAATTATTACTTGTAAAAATATTTATATTTGTTATATGTCAACAGGTTATAAAATAACAGAAAAAGATGGTTTGTACTATTTAACATTTCAAATTGTAGGTTGGATTGATATTTTTACGCGTAAAGTTTATCGGGATATTGTTATTGACAGTCTTCAGTATTGTCAAAGACATAAAGGATTAGAGGTAATAGCTTATGTGATCATGTCAAATCATATTCATCTTTTAGCACGAAGCCAGTGTGGAGATTTAAGTGGAACAATACGTGATTTTAAAAACTTTACAAGTAAAAAGTTTTTAAAGATACTAGAAGACAAACAAGAAAGCCGGCGAGACTGGATGAGGGTTGTTTTCGAATATCATGGGAAATTCAAGAAAAATCAATCTTTCCAAATATGGACTCATGAAAATCATGCAGAACTAATTTATAGTCAAAAGTTTATAGAACAGAAGATAGAATACATACATAACAATCCTGTTGCAGCAGGCATAGTTGAAAAACCAGAAGATTACTTATATAGCAGCGCAAGAAATTATGCTGATCTTGAAAGTTTAATTGAAGTAATAAAAGCAGATTTTAGATGGAAAACAGTATAAAATCAATTGATATTAAGTGATATTAATTGATATTACGACTTAGGCAATAGCCTAAGCCGAACGGGGAAATAATAAACCTGGGCTTCTTATACAAGATGATAAATTTTCGATTTTTTTTAAATAATTCTGTCAATCAAAATTAAAAAATACTTCTAATGAATAAAGAAATAATTAATACAAGATGCAAAAGATGTGAAACTTATACTAATCATAAAATTCTGGAAAAAACTAATGAAATTGAAATGGAATCATCAAATGATACAACCGAGTATGAATGTTTTAATATTATAAGATGCCTTGGATGTGATGAAATTTCATTTTTAAAATTAGCATGGGATAGTGATATCCAAAATGATGATGACATTCTTCATTATAACTACCCTGAAGATAGATTTTACTTATATGAAGACGAATTTTTAAGTGAAGATGATTTTTCATATGTCCCAAATTTTGTATCACAAATATATTTTGAAGTTATTGAAGCATATATATCTGATTCAATGATCTTAAGTGGAATTGGTCTTAGAATGATCGTAGAGGCTGTTTGTCTAAATAAAAAGATCATTGGAAAAAATTTAAAGGAGAAAATTTCTAACCTGTTTGAAGATGGATATATCTCAAAAAATGATTTAGAAATTATAGATAAACTAAGAGAAATTGGCAACATAAGTGCACATCAAATTAAAAGTCATTCAATTACAGTAATTGGATCAGCACTAGAAGCTGTAAATCATCTTATACGGAGTATTTATATAACTAGTAGAAAAACAAAGCATCTTCGGAAATCAAACAAAAAGTAAGTCTTGTTCGGCGTAGCGTCCTCGCTACGTCGTATTAAAAAAATATTATGATAATAGATAAAATTAAAAATTCAGAAATCTACGAAAGTCTGCATCCGCGATTTGCCAGAGCATTTGTATTCATCTGCAAAACCGATTTTTCAAAATTAGACGATGGTAAATATGAAATTGAAAATGATGACATTTTTGCTATAGTTCAGAAATTCCGCTAGCGCGGATTTGTAATCCGTGTTTTTTAATTAATTTAACATTACCAGATGATCAAATTTTGTAAATTCACATTTATAAAAATAGACAGGATTACGTATATTCGTAAATTGCTACAAGACAAAAGGAAAAAGTAAAAAGATAAATGGTAAAAGTTTAGATCTATTTTAAAATGGAAAATAATAACACACAAATAAAAAAACCTGAAGCCTTTCCAAAAACATTCTGGACAGCAAATGTAACTGAACTAATTGAAAGGGGTGCTTATTATGCAATGGCGAGTTTCGTTGTGCTTTATCTCGGACGTCTGGGACTCGGCGATTATTGGCCCAGTACCTTAAACGGAATCTTATGGTTTCTCGTGTTCTTCTTACCCATTTTATCCGGAACCATTGCCGATGAAATTGGTTTTAAGAAATCACTACTTGGAGCCTTTGTTCTTCTGTCCATAGGATATTTTATCATGGGATATCCCGTATGGTTTGGAGGCGCAACCTTACTTGCTAAAAGTTCAAGTGAAATAACGAGTGGATATGACATTATCATTCCTGTAATTGCTGCCATTATACTGATTGGTCTGGGTGGATCAGTTATCAAACCATGCATCTCAGGAACAATTCAAAAAACTTCCGGAACAAGAGCAACACTGGGTTTTGGCATATTCTACATGATAATCAATGTTGGATCATTATTAGGAAGAGGCATAAGTTATATTGCCAGGAAAGAATTCGATCTCAGCTATATATTTGCAGTATCGGTAGCTGCCTCCATTTTTGCATTTTTTGTAGTTCTGTTTTTTTATAAAGAGCCTGAACAAGAAATAAAAGATGAACCTAAAAAAACAGTTGCAAAAATTCTGTTAGACATGATTCTTGTGTTGCGTAATCTTAGATTTGCTGTATTTTTACTGGTGATTAGTGGTTTTTGGTTCGTTTATGCACAAGTGTACAATGTTCTCCCTAAATATCTGGAAATGGTAGTAGAAATTGATCCTGCTGTGGATATTTACACTATGGCCAATCCATTTGTTATTGTTTTTTTCCAATTATTAGTTATAAGACTATTCGGTAAGCTTAAACCAATTAAATCAATTATTATAGGTGGGATTATTATCGGACTTTCAATGTTAATAAACCTGGTGCCAATACTTTTATATGGCAATATCAGAGAGGGTGTAAACCTTTTTTGGGTAACAATTCCAATAGGTTCACTATTCATTGTTCTTACTGTGGCTTTAATTGCTTTTGGTGAACTTTTTGCAGCTGCCCGACAATTTGAATTTATAGGAGCTCTTGCTCCTAAAGGCAAGGAAGGTCTTTTCCTGGGTTATGCAAATCTTCCCATGGCAATAGGCGCATTAATTGGAGGACCTGCAGGTGCTGCTATTCTAAATGAAATAATGTGCAAGAATTCAATTATGCTCGAAAACGGGCTTTTGCAACTTGATCCTTTTTGGAATTCTTTAGGGTGGATAATTCTTATGGGAATCGGTATCGCCTCTGCTTTTTTCATGTGGTTATACAACCGGTGGATTCAAAAAAATCCTTTAAAATAGTTGCCGAATCAAGAGCTATTTATTTATAGATTAACAGTTTTATCTACACTATTACTATTATTTATAACCACTCCCCGCTCGTTCGCGTTTACTTGCTAAAGCTTCCCGATCCCGATAGCTATCGGGACGGGAAAGCCAAAAACCAACGCGTTAAGATAGTAGAACAATAATAGTTGTGGATAGTATTTAATTAAATGCAATCTGTATATCTGAATATAAGCAATAAGATTGTTTATAGTTGAATAAATGCATAAATTCGATCCATAATCTAAAACCCATGCATAAAATTGTATTTCAAAACCCTGACGGACGGCCTAAACCAGCAATAGCGGAAACATATACTTCGATTATTTCAGCGAATATATCCGAAATTAAATGCAAAACGCACGGTAAAAGTGTTGTATTTAAATTAGTTTTTAATGCTCCTAATATCTATCTTGTTGAGATTACTGCTTGCTGCGATGAGTTCAAGGCTATTATTAATGATAAGGTAGCCCAGATGCTGAGTTAGTATTTTACAAATCGCTTGCTCGCGCGAATATGCTTGTATGCCGAGAGTTAGATTATCCGTGCGAAAAATAAAAACTCATCCCGTAGGGCAACTTAAAACTTTCTGTTTGATTGTGTAATACAATATTTTTTGTAACTTGATTCAGTTCTGTTTTTTACTAAAATCTTATGTTATGATATCCTATAAAACTAAAAAACTAATTGGATTTACAATTCTTTTCATGTTTATCAATGTTTTCATGTTTGCTCAAAAAGCCGATATGAAAAACATTAAGGTCAGCTATACACAATTACCTTTACAGCCTCTCAACGAAAGTATAAAAACATACAATTCTGTATTAAGTATGGATATTACCTTAGAAAATACCGATCTTGATAAGTTAAGTAATCAGTATTTGAAATTATATGGGTATAAAAAAGTTGAAGATCAAAATGATGTATTAATAATCAATGCTAAATTTGGTGAATTCCAATTCAATAAGGAACTCATTACAAAAGATGTATTTAACGTTAATCAGGGTAAAAATGTAACAGGCTATTATTATCAGATTACCTGCACTTATCCGGTAAATCTTAGTTTAATAAGCAACAACGGCAAAACTATTTTCGAACAAACAATCAAGCATAACGAAAAGCTTTTGAATTTCGATTTTGAAAAATGGACTTATTCAACAGCTGAATTGAACACAAAGTTGAATGCCGAAAAAGAGGAACTTTTCACTGATTTGAAAAACAAATGTGATAAAAAGGCTCTTTCAGAAATTAAAAACATACTGGCAAGCAATTTCTCTATCCTCCCTGTAACTAAAAAAATAAAAATCGCTTCCGGAAAAGGGAAAAATGTGAATTATTCCGATTTAGAGTCTGCCATTCAACATATGAAAAAGGCTTTTGAAATGATCTCTTCTGAATCCGATTTTGAAGGTGTGAATACAGAATTGAATAAAGCAATAGCAATTTGGGAGAATGCTCTTAAAGAATCATCCGGTAGTAAGAAAGCAAGAATCAATGAAACGATCACAACCATGCTTTATTACAATATCGGTGTAGCTTATTGGTGGATGCTAGACTTTGCAAAAGCACATGAGTATTCCAATAAAGCCTTGAAATACAATTTGGCATGCAGCAAGCCGTCATCCTCTAATGAGAAACTGATTAATAAAGCGATAGAAGATATGAGCGATTATGAGAAACGATTGAAAGTAAACGGGAAATTATAATCAATAAGACATTATTTTCTTTTTCCCTTTCCTTTATATCTCGGTTTTTTGTATTTGCGAACTGGTTGTGGATTCCATACAGGACTTTCACCAATTTCAGGAGGTGTGGGTATTTTAATAATTTCGCGGTCAATTAACTCTTCAATACGTTTAAATTTGTACATGTCGTCCTCGTTAATCAGGGTAAGCGCTACACCCGTAGTTTTTGCGCGGGCGGTCCGTCCAACACGATGCACATAATCTTCGGCATCTTGTGGTACATCATAATTAATAATCAGATTTATATCTTTAATATCAATACCTCTGCTTATTACATCAGTAGCAACTAAAACCCGTGTTCTTTTTGAGCGAAAACGCGAAAGAACTTCTTCGCGGTCCTTTTGTTCCAAATCCGAAGATATTCCTTCAATTGTATAATCCCTTTCTTTCATTCCCCTTACTATGTCAAACACCTTGCTTTTGGTTGATGTAAAAATAAGTATGCTGTCGTAATCGGGCTTATTCGATATAAGATATTTAATTAATGCTGTTTTTTGCTTTTCAAAAACTAAATAGGATGCCTGTAAAACACCTTCG
This sequence comes from Bacteroidales bacterium, assembly GCA_030611105.1. Classification (GTDB taxonomy): domain Bacteria; phylum Bacteroidota; class Bacteroidia; order Bacteroidales; family UBA12077; genus UBA12077. The sequence goes on along the minus strand of JAUWQL010000006.1, from coordinate 21,273 downwards.
GCCGGTTTTGAAAGTTCTATGCTTATTTCTTTTGGATTTTTCAGTATCTGACTGGCCAAGGTGCGTATCTTCGGAGGCATTGTTGCACTAAACATCAATGTTTGCCTTTCTTTTGGAATATAGGATATTATCTTTCGTATATCCTCATAAAATCCCATATCGAGCATTTTGTCAGCCTCATCAAGAATTAAATGTTTAATTTCTTCGAATTTTACATATCCCATTTTTAAATGAGAAATCAACTTACCGGGTGTTGCAACAATTATTTCAGCATTACCTAAAAGGGCTTTTCTCTCCATTTCAAAGTCATTCCCATCTCCACCACCATAAACAGGACAAGAGCTAACCGGCACAAAATAAGAAAATCCCTGAATCTGCTGATCTATTTGCAATGCTAATTCGCGAGTAGGAACAATAATTAATGTATTAATTGATGTTCCTTTTATTCCACTTAACTTATTTAAAATTGGTAAAATAAAAGCAGCCGTTTTACCTGTTCCGGTTTGAGCACAAGCGATAAGATCGTTTTCTTGTATTATTTCAGGTATAGCCAGTTCCTGTATCGGAGTAGCCTCATCAAAATCCATGTATGATATGGCCTCCAGCAATCGATCATTCAAATTAAACTCAGTAAACTTCATCAATAATTCTTATATAATATAAAACGTGCAAAGATACCAATTTTTTGGGGATAAAAACTTAGCTACACGGTCTAACAAACAAAGTGAATCATCCCAGACTGAAGTTTTAAATGGAAGTATTTTGGGGAAAAATAAAAATAATCTCTAAAATACAACCAGATAATAATATATAATATTAACTTTGCAGTTCAAATAATTTTTAAAATATTAAGTAATGGCTAAAGGCACAGTAAAATTCTTCAACGAATCTAAAGGATTTGGATTCATAAGTGAAGACGACACAAACAAAGAACATTTTGTACACGTTTCTGGATTAATTGATGAAATTAATGAAGGTGACCAAGTAGAATTTGAATTACAAGAAGGTAAAAAAGGATTAAACGCAGTAAATGTTAAATTAATTTAATATTTACTCTTTAACTTTATACTAATAAAAAAGCCTGTCAATTTTGACAGGTTTTTTTATTATTTATTTTTTGCAATAATATATTTAAAACCCACTCGCAGAAATACGCCTGTCAGCCAGCATACAAATTATCCAACCAGGAAAACTAATTTTTAAAAACAGGAATGCCTGTTGTTGAAATTAATAGTTAATTTTAGAAAATTAATGATTTTTGCAGGCAACTTATATAAGATCAGAAATGATTAAGAACGAATCCGGTTTAGAATTGACTATTTCAGGTAAAAAAATACAGGCAGAACGGCCGAAACCTATTATCACGAATATTGATGTTGTTCCATATAAGCGCTCCATGGATCCACAAACTGCTATTGATGCTATTATTGATGGATACCATGTTCTGATTGTTGATTTTTATAGCAGCGGCCTTACAGTATTGAGCGAGCTAAAGAAATATATTAAAAACACATACTCCGATCAATCATTTCAGGGTCAGCGTGATTTTCGTTCAGTTTTTCGTGAACTATCACATCAATTATTATTAAAAATAAGTAACAATAAATTAAGCGTAAAAAAAGCACCTGAAATTGGTTGGTTCAAAATACTATACCCCGAATTAAATGAATTTTTATTGCCATTCCCCCAGGTTCAAGGTTTAAACAGCTCATGGCAGTGGTACAAAAAAGGTATTTCTATTCCGGTTCTAAAAAGAAAAATACATCCCTGGTTCGGAACATATTTCCCCACCCGATTCGAACACTTAGAACTTTTCGATAAGTGGCTGAAAAGATACACGGGAGAGAAAACATCAGCTATAGATATTGGAATTGGCAGTGGAGTTCTATCTTTTCAGATGTTAAAGCATAGTTTCGAAAAAGTCTATGGAATCGATTCCAATCCAAATGCAATAATTGGCTTAAACGAAGATCTAAATAAAAATAATCTGAATTCGAAAATAGATCTTATTTATGGCGATTTATTTGCTGACTGCAATTTAAAAACAGAGCTAATTGTGTTTAATCCGCCATGGCTTCCAGCATCTCATAATATAGACGGGCTGGATAAAGCCATATATTACGATAAGGATCTGTTTCCACGTTTTTTCGCCGAAGCAAAAAAACACCTCAACGCCAATGGAAGAGTGGTAATTTTATTTTCGAATCTGGCACAAATAACTAAAGTCAGTAAGACTCATCCTATCGAAGAAGAATTATCTACCGGAGGACAATTCCAAAAGGAATTATTCATACAAAAGGAGGTTCGCCCGGCTTCTAAGAATACAAAAAGAAATCAAAACTGGCGTGCTTCCGAAATGGTAGAATTATGGGTGTTAAAAATGGCGGATAATAATTAATGGGTATTCAAAGATTCGTTTCAAATTATTTCTAAACGAAAGTATTTCATACATTTGCACTACTTATGGAAATTGGAATAATAAACAAACTTATAGCTGCCAGATCAACAGATAATGGCTATTACCTGACAGATAATGACGGTAACGAAGTACTTTTACCAAACGCTTACGTAGATGATGATTTAAAAATTGGAGATGAAATTGAAGTTTTTGTTTATAAAGATTCTGAAGATCGTATTGTAGCTACAACATTAAAGCCTTATGTTCAATTTGAAGAATTTGCTTATTTAAAGGTAAAAGAAGTTAATGATTATGGAGCTTTTATGGACTGGGGTTTACCGAAAGATTTAATGGTTCCTTTTGCCGAGCAAACGGAAAAAATGAAGGAAGGTAATTGGTATTTAATTTTTCTGCTGGAAGATGAACAAACCGAACGATTAATTGGCTCGAGCAAAGTAAATGAGTTTACATTTACTACTGAAATAGATGTAAATACAGGAGATGAGGTTGATCTGTTACTTTACAATATGACCGAATTAGGAATGAATGTAATCGTTAACAATATGTATAAAGGATTAATCTTTAAATCTGACATTCATAAGAACATTAAACCCGGAGATAGAATAAAAGGATTCGTAAAGCAAGTAAGAGAGGATGGTAAAATAGATATTATTTTAGAACCCGCAGGTTATAAAAACAGCATTGACCCCAATTCCGACATTATTCTTTCTGCATTAAAAGAAAACGATGGTTTCCTGAATTTGACAGATAAAAGTGCCCCGGAAGATATAAAACGCATATTAGGTTTGAGTAAAAAAGCCTTCAAAAATGGCTTGGGAAATTTATATAAGCAAAAGATTGTAGAACTAAACAAAGATGGAATTAAATTGCTTTAACAAATCCTTTCTTTAGCTTGATTAAATAAATTCACCCTCAAAACAACATTTTGTTATCCTAATATATAATTATTTAGGAGGTATAACTAATTGAAAAATAAAACAATATTATTTCTCGCAAAGTACGCAGATGAATCGCAAAAAACGCAAAAAACTTATAATAAACTATTTAATCTTAGCAATCTTTGCATAAGGTTTTGCAGTCTTTGCGTGGAATAAGATGATATACAGACATTTAAACCTGCTAAATAAATACCCTAATATATAGAATTACAATAATAAATAATGGTTTTATGAATTTCATAACTATTCTTGGGCTTGTAGCTGCAACATGCACTACAATTTCGTTTATACCGCAGGCGGTAAAAGCAATACGAACAAGACATACTAAGGATTTATCACTGGGAATGTATGCTTTATTAACTACAGGTATTATTTTGTGGTTAATTTATGGTGTCTTCAAAAATGACCTGCCTATTATTCTGGCAAATGGAGTAACATTGGTTTTTGCAGCAACTATACTTTTTCTTAAAATAAAGTATAAATAATGTAATAATCATTTCTTTTTTTAGTCGTTATGTTTATTTTTGCATATCCTGATTTAAACTACAAATTAAAATGAGAAGAATTACATTATTATTAAACATTGTACTTGCAGCTTTAATATTAGTTAGTTGTACAACTAAAAACAAAGAAAACAATAAACTAATCATTTTTCACGCAGGTAGCCTTTCTGTTCCGTTTAAGCAAATGAAAGACGAATTTCAGAAAAAAAATCCCGGAATTGAAATTTTGTTAGAATCAGCAGGAAGTGTAAAATGTGCACGCAAAATTACTGATCTCAACAAAGACTGTGATATTATGGCTTCTGCCGATTACGCAATTATTGATGAATTATTAATACCTGATTACACTAACTGGAATATACAATTTGCCAGTAACGAAATGGCAATCGTTTACCATGATGCATCAAAGTATTCAAACGAAATTAATGCTCAAAACTGGTACGAAATTTTATTACGTGAAGATGTATTTTTTGGACGCTCTGATCCTAATTCTGACCCTTGCGGTTATCGGGCTATATTAACTTCTCAATTAGCCGAACAGTATTATAATCAAGCTGGTTTTGCGAACAAAATTACAGCAAAAAATCAAGAATATATTCGTCCGAAAGAAGTTGATTTATTGGCTTTGTTAGAATCAAACACTATCGATTATTTATTCTTATACAGATCGGTAGCACAACAGCACGAATTAAAATATGTTATTTTATCGGATTCCATCAATCTAAAAAATCCTGAATTACTAGAATTTTATAAAAACGCAAATGTTGATATTACAGGTAAAACTCCAGGAACGACTATAACTAAAACCGGTCAGCCAATGGTTTACGGAATTACCATTTTAGAAAATGCACCCAACAAAGAACTTGCAATAAAATTTGTTGATTTTGTATTATCGAAACAAGGAGGCACGAAAATAATGGAAGAAAACGGGCAACCATCTATGATTCCTGCATATTCTGAAACCTATAATTCAATTCCTGAGAAACTTAAACAATACGCAAAACCTAATAAATAAATTATTCGATTATGAGAAACTTAACTATTATTGCTTTACTTGTATTAATCATTACTGCATGTAATGAAAAAAATATTGATAATACAAATGATAACAAATATTTACGAGCATTAACAGCAGATACGACAGATGCTACAAACGATTTCTACGATAATGCAGAAACTTATGTTTTACCTGTTCAAACTATTAGCATAGAAGGAGAAATAGAAAATCCGGGAACAGTAGATTTTTCAAAACTACCACTTAGAAGTGTTATTGTTAAAGAAACACTTTTATCTGACGATGGCGATAAATTTGTTGGAGCATACCGATATGACGGATACGCACTATATGATATTCTAAATCAGATAAAACTGAATAAAAAAAACAAAGAAGAATTTAATCCGATTATTGACCTGTATGTTCAAATTGAAAATGATAAAGGGGAAAAGGTAAATATCAGCTGGGGAGAGATTTATTATCCAAATCAGCTGCAAGAAATTATTATTGCCAGCAAGGTAATGCGAATTGTTCCTTCTAAAACAAACGATCTGTGGCCTTTACCGGAAGTTAACAAATTAGTTGTTCCCAGAGATTTAATTACAGAAAGAAATATTTCAGAGCCTGTAAAAATAACCGTAAAATCATATCCGAAATCATTTGTTACAATCAAAGGATTAAAACCTTTATATTCTCCTAAAATTGATATTTATAACGAGAACCAAATAGTTGAAACATTAACAGAAAACCCTGAAGATTTGCAAATTGAGAAATTTAGCACTATTTTTTATGGCCGTGGAAGAGGAATGCATTCTACTCAACCATTTACAGGTGTAATGCTTAAAGATGTTCTGGCAAAACATGTTGAGTTTAACCAAAAAAATATCCGTGAAGGAATTTTTTTAGTGGTTGCCAAAGATGGATACAGGGGCGTATTTACTTTTAGCGAAGTAATGAACCGAAACGATCAATCTGAAATTTTGTTGATATGCCGGGCAGAAACAACAAATAATGGTATTTTCAGGTTATTCCCTGCTTGTGATTTTTTCTCCGACAGAGCTATAAAAGGAATTAATGAAATATATTTTTCGGCTAACGAACAATAGACATGTACAAAAACAAGCTAAGCAATTTTGATATTGTATTATTGATACTTGGCGGGCTAATTTTACTTTTTATTATTAGTCCGCTACTTAGCATGTTTTTAGCCACTACTCCACTACAATTATTTGAAACATCTAAAGATCCCGAAGTTCTTGACAGTATTTGGTTAACACTTCGTGTATCATTTTTATCAACTATATTTTTTGCTATTGGTGCAATTCCTCTTGCCTATTTTTTAGCCAGGACAAAATTTAAATTCAAAAGATTAGTAAATGGGATTATCGATTTACCCATTGTAATTCCACATTCTGCCGCCGGTATTGCTATTTTAGGATTTATATCAAGAGATTCTGTTTTAGGAAAAGCCGCATCTTCAGTTGGATTAAACTTTGTTGGTCACCCTGTAGGAATTGCATTAGCAATGGCATTTGTAAGTATTCCATTTTTAATTAATGCAGCCCGCGATGGGTTTAGCAATGTGCCCGTTAAACTTGAAAAAACTGCATTAAATCTTGGTGCTTCTCCTGTTCGTGTGTTTTTTACAATTTCATTACCACTGGCATGGAAAAATATTTTATCGGGCTTAATTATGATGTTTGCCCGCGGATTAAGCGAGTTTGGTGCTGTAGTTATTGTAGCTTATCATCCAATGATAACTCCTATACTTATTTACGAAAGATTTGGTGCATTCGGTTTAAAATATGCAAGACCTGTATCTGTTGTATTTATTATTGTGTGCTTAGTCTTTTTTATTCTATTAAGAACATTGTCAAAAGAAAAAGAATTGAACAATGCTTAAGCTAAAAGACATATCAATAAAACTTGGAGAATTCCAACTTAAAAATATTAATTTGGAATTAAATAAAGGAGATTACTATGTTCTTTTAGGGAAATCGGGTGTTGGAAAAACTGTTTTATTAGAAATTATTGCAGGATTAATTAAACCTGATTCCGGAAAAGTATTTCAAAACAATTTGGATATTACACGGGAAAAAATTCAAAAAAGAAAAGTAGGAATTGTTTTTCAAGATTACTCAATTTTTCCACATTTAACTGTAAAACAAAATATAGCATATCCTTTAAAAAGAAAAAAGATAAGCAACAGTGATAAAGATGAGTTAATAAATAAATATGCATCTCTGGCAAGTATTAAACATTTATTAAATCGAAATACACAAAACTTATCAGGTGGTGAACTACAGCGTGTTGCGTTGGCACGAATGCTGGTTTCAAACCCCAATTGCTTACTTTTAGATGAACCTTTGGCATCACTCGATATACAACTTAAAGGTGGTTTGCGTAATTTATTACGACAGATAAATCAAAGTGGGGTTACCATATTACATGTAACGCATGATTATGAAGAAGCTATTGCGCTTTCAAATAAAGTTGCCGTACTACATGATGGAGAAATAATCCAAAAAGGATTAACTAAAGAAGTTTTCCGGAAGCCCGCCAATGAATTTGTTGCTAATTTTACAGGGATTAAAAACTTCTTTGTTGCTGAATTTACTCCGATAAATACTGCTAAAATTAATGGAACATTGGAAATAAATGTTTCTAATAAAGACGAAATTAAAAAAGGGAAAATTATTATTCGTGGAGAGGAAATTATTATTTCAAATAATAGAATTGAATCAAGTGCAACGAATAATTTCAAAGGAAAAATTAAACAAATTATTCCATACCTGACAAATCATGAGATTATTATTGACATTGGTGTTGATCTGTCGGTAGTAATTTCTGACGAATCATTACAAAAATTTAAGTTTAAAGAAAAATCAGAAGCCTGGGTATCTTTCAAATCTACTGCCATTAAAATAATTCCATAACAAAAAACTGGTTTAATACATTTGCCTTATCCTAAGTCTATTTTATTTGACTTATGATATTTGAGACAGTAACTTTGTCTTAAATATACAAGAGATGGAAAAAATTCAAAAATTATTACTGATTCTCAGCATCTTTTTATTGTACTTATCTCCATTTTTCACTCACGCACAAACGGAAAATGATACTTTGGAGATACATAACAATTCATTTTTAGAAGCTGGAATAGTTGGTGGTATGCCGGCTTATGTAAATATTCTATGTGGATATTGGATTGACCCATTTGGAATTCGCCTTTCCGGAATGTATTTAGCTTATAATTCGAATGGAGTCCAATTTAATATAGGATTAAAGATATCAGAAAAAGCTGCAAGACGACACTGTTTAGGTGCTGCCATTGGAAAATCTCAGGATCGTGGTTGTGATTATTATTATTTAGGACCGGTATATGATTTTTATTATAAAGATTTTTTCGTAGAAGCAGGTGTATGCAAAATAATTCATGTAATTCGGGGCGACTTTAGCTCAACACCATATTGGGTTATTCTTCAGGTTGGTTATGTTCATCGATTTTAAAAGGTTAATTTAGATAGTTATTTTCTAACTGCTTTTTAAGGTTAAATAATTGTTAATTTTACCCTTCTGCATAATATTCCGTACAATTATTCTTTAACTTTAGCTAAGTTTACAAAGTTTTTCAATAAAGTCTCTATAAACAAAATTGCAATTAGATGTTTAAAGAAATTTCTTTCCGCAGAAGACTTTTTGTCTATATTTTTTCCGTATTTCTTGCATTTACTTTAATTATTATTGTTTTTCAATTTTCAAGAGAAAAGAAATATCGTGTTAATCAACTTGACAATACTTTAAAAAATATTACACAAACAATACAGAATTTTATTTCTTATAACTCACTATCTCAGAATAATGATTTTCTATTAGTTGACTCTTTGTCAAAAATACTACCTCAGCCGGATATTCGCATTACAATAATTAACTCGCACGGACTAGTTCTTTATGATAATTTTGTGGATGATTTTACATTAATGAAAAATCATTTTTACAGGCCTGAAGTACAAGAATCTTTATATGAAAATTTTGGCACAAGTATTCGAAAATCAGCTACCACAGGCAAAGAATATTATTATTACTCACGGTATTTCGGAGAATATTTTATAAGGGTAGCAGTAGTTTATAACATTGAGGTTAAGGATTTTTTACGTGCTGAACATATGTTCCTTTTATTTATTGCTATTATATTCCTTTCGATTTGGATTATTTTAGATTTTATTACCCGGAAATTTGCCGAGTCAATTACAAAGTTAAAAGATTTCGTTATTAAAGTAAGACGTGATGAAGATTTCGATACTAACCAGGATTTCCCAAAAGACGAATTAGGAATAATTGGTAATGAAATAATCCATATGTACGATAATCTGATAAAAACAAAAGATTCATTAGCACTTGAAAAAGAGAAGTTATTCAACCACCTGTACGTTCTAAATGAAGGTGTTGCATTTTTTTCAAATAAAAAAACGAAAATCCTTACAAACAACCATTTTATTCAATATTTAAATATTATTTCAAATAAACTTTCCGTATCTGCAGAAGATTTTTTTACTATCCCTGAATTTAATCCGATAATAGATTTTATTGATAAATCAATAAAGGAAAATACATTAGATATTTTTGACAATTTGCCCGGTAAAGAAATTTCAATTAACAAAAGCGGAAAATACTTTAAAATACAATGTAGTATTTTTAATGATAAAAGTTTTGAAATTATGATAACGAATATTACAAAACTTGAAAAAAGCAGAATCATTAAACAACAAATGACATCCAATATTTCGCATGAACTAAAAACGCCAATCACTTCTATTAAGGGTTATCTGGAAACAATAATTAATGAGCCGGATATGGAAGCCGGACAACAAAGGCATTTTATTGAAAGAGCTGATGCACAAGCAAACAGATTAACAGATTTACTTAACGACATTGTAATTCTTAGTAAAATTGAGGAAACCGGTGACTTCTTTGCATTTTCGGACTTGAATGTTAATGAAATAATTGATGATGTTTTAGATGATTTTCAAAATATACTTTCCGAAAAAAATATGAAAGTAGAGTTACTAATGGATGAAGATATAATGGTTAACGGTAATCTGTCTTTAGTGTTATCTATTTTTAGGAATTTATTGGAAAACTCCATTAACTACGCCGGTACAAATTGTAAAATAAAGATTCAGATATATCGTGAAGATGATCGTTTTTATTACTTTTCTTTATCAGATAATGGTATAGGTATTCCTGATAAACATTTATCAAGGATTTTTGAAAGATTCTATAGAATTGACTCCGACAGATCAAGGAAATTAGGTGGCACCGGTTTAGGATTAGCAATTGTTAAAAATGCTCTTGCTTTGCACAAAGGAGAAATTAGTGTAAAAAATAAGGAGGAAGGAGGAATTGAATTTCTATTTTCTTTACCTAAAGTAGAATAAAACCGGATTCTTTTAAAAAGACCCGGTTTTAAAGTGCAACAATTAACTAAATGAAACAATTGTCAGAAAAAATCCTAATTGTTATTTAATAAAATATCTTCAATAGCTTTTCTAAACATTTCTTTGGTTTCCTCTTTTGTTCTTCCAATTCCGGAACTCATTCTTGGTTGTCCTTCTTTAGGGCAATATAAAAATGCCGGAATTCCTTGTACTCCAAATACAGAGGCCAACTCAGGATCTTTTTGAGTATCCACTTTATAAACATTTATTTTGCCTTTATATTCCTGAGCAATTTCTTCCAATATAGGAGATGCAATTTTACATGGTCCACACCAATCAGCATAAAAGTCAACAATACATGGTAAATCTCCCTCGAATTTCCACTCTTTGTTTACCTCGTAATTCATTACTTTCTTCTTGAACTCTTCTTTATTAAGTGTAACAGTTGCTTTTCCATTAGTTTTGGGAGATTTGGTTGTTACAACTTTTTCATCCTCATTCTTATCTTCCGATGCGTTAACATTGCCCTGACATGCTTGAGTAAAACCAACTGAAGCAATTAACATTACTAATAATAATTTTCTCATTTTTATTTGATTTTAAGAATTTGCTAATATTAATTTTTTTCTTCTTTTTTCTTTCGCTTTTTAATAATATCATCGATACTATCACCCAGAAAATAACCTATTAATCCACCAAACAAAACCATAGTATGCCAGTTTGATGTAATAGCGCATGTGCCACTCGCGCAGCCTACATATTTCCAATATAAATATCCGGCAATTATTCCTGGTATAACTAATAAAAAACCGAATTTATGTTTTGTAATAAAGTCCTTCATATAATTTATTTTGATTTAGATTTACAATTAATGTACCAAAATATAAACATCTGTCAATATATAAATGTTTAGATTGGCCTTTTATAAAATATGACAATAAGACATAAAAAAAGGGAGCTCTCGCTCCCTTAACCACAAACTACAAACCTGTCTGCCCTGACTGCCGTCAGGCAGGCTAAAAACTACAAGTTATATAAAAATTTAAATAACTCCCTGATCTAACATTGCATTGGCTACTTTTAAGAAACCTGCAATATTTGCTCCTTTCACGTAATCAATATGTCCATCAGCTTCTGTTCCATATTTAACACAAGCTTCATGAATATTACACATAATTGAGTGCAATTTTGCATCAACTTCTTCTCTACTCCAACTTAATTTCATAGAGTTTTGTGACATTTCAAGACCAGAAACGGTAACACCACCTGCATTAACTGCTTTACCGGGACCGAAAGGAATTTTGTTTGAATGGAAAACTTCAACTGCTTCAGGAGTACAACCCATATTTGAAACTTCAGCTACAAACTTAACACCATTAGCTACTAATTTCTTAGCATCTTCCCCGTCTAACTCGTTTTGTATAGCACATGGCATAGCTATATCACATTTAACTTCCCAAGGCTTTTTACCTTCATAAAATTGTCCACTTTCAAACTCGTATGAATAAGGCTTAACAATATCATTATTAGAAGCACGAAGCTCTAACATATATTCAATTTTCTTACCTGAAATTCCTTCCGAATCATAAATATATCCATCAGGTCCTGAAATGGTAACAACTTTTGCTCCTAGTTCTGTTGCTTTTAAAGCTGCGCCCCAGGCAACATTACCGAACCCGGAAATAGTAACAACTTTCCCTTCGAAAGAATCATCTTTGGTTGCTAACATTTCACGTGTAAAATATATACCACCAAAACCTGTAGCTTCAGGACGAATTAAACTTCCTCCCCAGTTACGGCCTTTTCCGGTTAATACTCCTGTATTTTCTTTTGCCAGTTTCTTGTACATTCCATATAAGAAACCAATCTCACGACCTCCTACTCCGATATCTCCGGCAGGAACATCTGTCTCCGGACCTATAAGTTTCCAAAGCTCCATCATTAAACCCTGGCAGAAACGCATTACTTCAGCATCTGATTTACCTTTTGGATCAAAATCAGATCCGCCTTTACCTCCACCCATAGGAAGTGTGGTAAGTGAGTTTTTGAAAATTTGTTCGAATCCTAAAAATTTTAATCCGCTTAAGTTTACACTAGGGTGAAAACGTAAACCTCCTTTATAAGGTCCGATAGCATTGTTAAACTGAATACGATAACCCAGGTTAACATTTACTTTACCATCATCGCCTACCCAGGGTACTTTAAAAGTTAAAATTCGGTCTGGCTCAACAATTCTTTCAATAATACCTGCTGCTTCGAATTGAGGATTCTGATTATAAATTTCCTCGATTGATTCTAAAACTTCTCTAACAGCTTGAAGATATTCAACCTCTCCCGGATGTTTTTGCTCAAGCTGAAGCATTAATTTATCTACGTTCATAATATCAAATTATTAATTATTTAAAAAAAACAAAATGCCGTTAATTAAATAACATTGCAAATGTATATTTTATTTCAATATTACAAGATATTATACAACACAGTTTGACATGATTTTTATCAGGGATGGTTATATGAAATAAAAAACTTAATGCAAGAATATGATAAATCAAATCTGAAAACTAAAATCTAAAAAAAAATTGTAATTTTACTAAAAAATTATATGGATTTTGATTCTATAAAACCATTACAAGAAAGAGCAAGAGAACTTCAATGTTTATATGATATTGAAAATGTATTTGCTGATAAAAAAATTAGTTTTAATAATGTTTTCAATAAAATCCTTGAAATTATCCCAAATGGCTGGCAATTTCCTGCATTTTGTCATGCAATAATTGAATTTGATGACAAACATTTTTCTATAGAAAATTCCCAGGAATCAGAATGTTCTCAGTGTTCTGAACTAGTGGTTGATAATAGTATAGTTGGTAAACTAAAAGTATTTTATAGGGATATTCCTTTTGGTGGACAATGTTTTTTACCTGAAGAACAAAAATTATTAAATGCGATAGCAGAACGCTTAAGTCTTTTTATTTTCCATGATAAGTTAGAAAAAACTATTAAACTTTTATCTGAAAAAGAAGTTAAAGATGACAAAGATCAATATCTGAAATCTTATAATGATGCACATTGGAAATGGCGTTTTCGTATGTCTCAGCTTATAGCTGAAAAAACTGATTTTGAATACTATGGTATAGAAGCCATGTATATTATAGGCAGTACAAAAGAAGCTAATGCAGGCCCCGCAAGCGATATTGATCTTTTAATTCATTTTAACGGCACTAATTATCAAAAAGATCTTTTCAAATCCTGGATTGATGGCTGGAATCATTCTTTGAGTGAATTTAACAAAGAGAAAACCGGATATGAATTAGAACAAGGATTAATCGATCTACATATAATTACTGATGAAGATATTAAAAACAGAACCAGTTTTGCGGTTATGATAGGAAATATTAATAATCCTGCACGATTATTAAAAAAGAAAGAATAATATGAAATGCTTTTTTGTTTCCGATCTGCATGGTAAAATTGACAGATATGAAAAACTGTTAGACCAAATTACAAATGATACTCCAGGTGTTTTATTTATAGGAGGTGATATATTACCAAATTTTCATACAATTGTAGATTATGAATACAGCGATTTTATATTGGATTATTTAATACCTAAATTTCAAAACTTAAAATCTCAGTTAAAAGAAAAGTATCCTAAAGTTTTTATCATTTTAGGAAATGATGATCCTAAAATTGAAGAAAGTAAAATAATTCAAGGACAAAAAAAGTGTCTGTGGGAATATATACACAATAAAAAAGTTGAATTCAACGATTATGTAATTTATGGTTATGCAAATATTCCACCAACACCTTTTTTATTAAAAGACTGGGAACGATATGATGTATCAAGATATGTCGATCCCGGTTGTATACATCCAACTGAAGGAAAAAGAACAATCGAAGAAAAAGAAGATATTGAATACGCAACAATTTATAATGACTTACAAGTATTAACGGGTAATAATAATTTAGAAAAGTCTGTTTTTTTATTTCATTCACCGCCTTATAAAACAAAACTTGACAGAGCAGATCTTGATGGACAAATAATTGATCATGTACCTCTAGATGTTCATGTTGGAAGTATTGCTATTCAGCGTTTTATTAAGGAAAGACAACCGTTATTAACGTTACACGGTCATATTCACGAATCTTCAAGAATTACAGGGAACTGGAATGATAAATCCATTAATACATTTATGTTTTCAGCTGCTTATGAATTTCCCAAGCTAGCAATTGTTAAATTTGATTTAAACAATCTGGACAACGCAGAAAGATTGATATTATAATTACATTTAAGCTTTATATATTCTGTGGTTTAAGAATTACTCCTTTTTTATTCTTCCCGTCAATCTGAACTTGTATTGAATTTTCAAAACGAATATGTCGTATATACTGATTTTCAAAATGTGATTCAAATTTTCCCAAATAATCTAAATCATAAAATCCATCATTTATGTATGGATTAATAGTAAAATACCCAACACGGAAAGAGGTCAGATTTTGGAAAAAATGCGTACCCTGACTAGGATCAATTCTAAAATTCTCAAGTCCGGATTCAACAATAACTCTTGCTTGTGAAATATGTGCCCATTTTACCGGAATTCCTAAATTCGGATCAGCTGAACCCCATCTGCCAGGCCCGACAAGAACGTAATTTCGCTTCTCATCAATAAATTTCTCATTTAATTTACTCATTTCTGCAGCAATCTTTTCACTATCCAAAGAATTAAATGCATCAGGTTTTATATACACAAAATCATAAATATTATCAATTACACCATTTCCTAAAGCCGATTCGCAATAAATTATAGTATCTTCCTGAGCAACTTCATCCATATCAAAATCAGCTGATTGATCATTTTCAACAATAGGTCGGATTTGTAGAAAATTGAACACATAAGGTTCTCCTTTTTCAACATTCAAATCGACAGCAAACTCTATTTCAATTGGATTATTCATTTCTTTTTGACCAATTTCGAGCAAAGTTTGTAAAATTTCTGCCAAAGGAAAAGTTTCATATTTAAGTACATTAGCAAAAGTTACTATCCTTTTACCATCGTATAGTGTACCATCACGTATAATGTTATTCTGAAAATCGTATGTTGACACAGCAAAACGAAATGACGAGTCTTTTTCTGCCGTTTTAATTTCGTCCTTATCTAAGTTTATGCCATCATTAGTTGAAGGATGAAATTTGGTAGGACACATATCCAGGGCATAGAAATATTTTTGAGTCCCCTTAAGAGCCATATCAGGAGATGATAATTGCAAAATCTTTTTGGGATGTTTTGGAGAAAATCGCAATGAAATTCCACCATCAACAATTTGTTTTCCCAGACCATAGGCTATATTTACTATTCCGTCTTCAGGTTTTTCAGGTTCAATAGGATAAAAATTTATTGACCGGGCTACCCCTGAAATTGTTGGATAAAATTTATTTCCGTGCTGTTTACCACAAACCTCCTGTAATACAATTCCCATTTTTTCCTCATCAATAACATTTGATGTTGCAGCCATATACGCTTTACTAGATTTAAAATACACCGAAGCATAAACACATTTTATAGCATCTGAAAGCATTTTAATCATTAAAGTGCTATTTGTTGTTTTAGGAATCATATATGTAGAATAAATTCCCGCAAATGGCTGATAATGCGAATCTTCCAATTTTGACGATGATCTGATAGCAATCGGATTCTTAATGACTGAAATAAAGGCATATAAATCCTGGTAAACTCTGCTTGGTAATTTTGAGTTAACAAACTGCTCCAAAATTTCTTCGTCGCTTTTGTCGGACATTCCGATTTTATACAAATCGTTTTCTTCCATAAAATCATCAAAAATATCTGTACTAAGAACAACAGTGCGTGGTATAGTTACAATAATGTTTTCGAATTTATTGAAAATTCTATTTTTCTTTATAATAGAATTTACAAATGCTAATCCTCGTGCTTTACCCCCGATAGAACCATCTCCAATTCTTGAAAAAATCAAATATTCGTCGAAACTGCTTTTATCAAATTTTGCAATAACTCCTCTCCCCTTACTCATTCGATAACTGGAAATCGATCTGTATATGTATGTTCTTACTTCTGCTAAATTTTTAAAATCACTTACAGGAATATATTTAAACATTTGCGCTATTGGAAAAACAGCCCTGGCATTCAGCCATTTAGATAAATCATTTCTTGTAGCATGATATTCCAGGGATTCTTCAGGTATTGTAAGTATCATATGTTGCAATGACTGAAGATCAGATGCACGGCCAATTTCTTTTAATGTAACGGGGTTGCGAAATATAAATTCTCCAAAAGCAAACTGCTTAATAATATAATTACGCAGTTCTATTGAGAGTGTTTTTGAATATTTATGGATAAAGCCAACTCCTAATTCATCAGCATATTTTTTATTATTCATATCTGATGATTGTAAAAGAAGAGGCATATACTCGTCATCTTCTTTAACTTTTTTACAAAGTTTAATGCCTGCTAATTTATCCTTTACTCCCTTTCTTGGATATGTAATGTCAGAAATAATTCCAAGCATATTATGCTTGTATTTCTCATACAATTCCATAGCCTGCTCATAATTTGTTGCTAAAAGAATTTTTGGACGGCCACGCATGCGAAGCATTCTCTGGTGTTCATTAAGTGCTTCGCGCATATATTCTTTTGATTGCTTAAATATTAACTTATAAATATTTGGGAGATAGGTTGAAATATAACGAATAGAGTCTTCAACAAGAAGTATTGTCTGAACCCCGACAACTTCAACATCGTACTGAACATTCATTCTGTCTTCAATCAGCTTAATAATTGCCAGTAAAATATCGGCATTTCCCAACCAGCAAAAAACATAATCTATAGCGCTTAAGTCCTCTTTCTCAAGTCGCATAGTTACTTCACGAGAAAAATTAGTAAGAACAATGATTGGAATAGCAGGATAAATCGATTTGACTTGATTTGCAAACGTGAAAGTATCTGTGTCACCGATTCTTAGCATACTAATTACGAGATCGATGTTGTCATTTTTTAAAATTTCATAAGCATCTTCAGAAGAATTAGCCATAACAAATATAGGCGGATACCTAAGGTTTAAACCTACATATTCGTTAAAGATTTGCTCATCAACTCGTCCGTCTTCTTCTAACATGAAAGAATCGTAGTTACTTGAAATAAGCAATACTTTATGAATCCTTTTCTGCATTAACAGGCTAAAAGAAGTATCGTTAAAATCTAACCTTAAATTATCTTGCTGATTGGTATAAAAGCTCATAATATTTCAAATATTAATTATCATTTGTCCATGTAATAGCAGAAAATCTTTTACGACCGTCCATCGTAATAATCAATGGTTTTTCAAACTCAATATGTTTAAAGTGCTTTGTTTCGTTAATTACTTTTTGCTTATTTAAAATATCCCAGGAAATTCTATCTTTTATCGATTTATGATTAACAGAAAAATACCCGACATTCATAGATGTTACGTTGTGAAAAAAATGAGAGCCTAAGGATGCATCTAAAGCAAAATCATCTAAACTCATTTCTACAATAATTTTAGCATTCGAAATTTGTGGCCATGCAACCGGCACTCCAATAAATCTATCCCTGGTTCCCCAGCGTCCAGGCCCAATTAATACATATTGCTTCCCTGCTTCCTGCATTTTTTGATTTAAGGCATCAATTTCATCCTTCATCTCAATTGTCTGAGTATTGTCAAATTTATCGGGCATAATAAAAATAACATCTTTTATATTATCCAATTTACCATTGCCCATAGTTCTTTCAGAGTACAGCACAAGATGATCTTTATCAATTTTTTCTATATCAACCTTATAATCGTCTTCGTTACAAACCAGAGGTTTTATCTGCAACAGATAAAAGGATGCTAATCCATTTTTGTCTTTGGTCAGATCAACAGCAAATTCAATCTCAACGGGAGATCCCAAAGCTTCTTTAACAACATCAAGAATAATATTTATTGTTTTAGCCAAGGGGATATACTCATATTTTAAGACGTTTGCAAAATTAATAATTCTGGGTCCATAAGAATCCAGCCCCGGGCTTACCCTGTCATTTTCAGGATCATAAACCGATACCAAATGCTTTAATGTACCATGTTTTTCTGATTCATCAATATCTAATCTAATCAATCCGGCATCTTCACCTTCAAGTAAGTTAATATCTTCTTTAGCTAAATTAACAGCATAAAAATGCACTTGAGACCCTTTATATAGATCTTTTGTAGATATAATCTCAAGGTTTGGATAACTGGGTGAAAATCTGAAGGCCTTTTCCCCTTCAACAACGTACTGTCCTAAACCTAAAGCTGCTACCGCAAAACCTTCGTCGGGTTTCATATGCGCAACCGGGTAGAAATTATGCGATTGAGCTGTCCCGCTAATATGCGGATAATAATATTTATCAAACTGATTTCCTACAACCTCTTGTAAAACAATTGCCATTTTCTCTTCTTCAACTTTATAGCCAATTGCTTTAAAGTAATTTCTTGCATTTTTTGAATAAATCGAAGCAAAAACCAGTTTTATGGCATTCATTAGCTGCTTCATACGTTCATCAAAGTCGTGATGGTTATTCGGAAGGAGGTATGTTTCAAAAATTCCCGAAAAGGGTTGTGTAATACTATCCTCGAACAAACTTGAAGATCTCACAGCAATAGGCTTTGTAATTAATTTAAGAAATACTTTTATCTTTTTCTTTAAGTAATATGATAATTCTCCTTCAATAAATACTTTTCTTAGTTCTTCATAATCTGTTATATCATGAATCTTTTCACTTAAATGATTACTTTCAATAAAGATATCAAATTCTTCGGTTCCAATTAAACTGGTTTTAGGTGTTCTTACATTAATTAAAGGCAGTAATTCTTTAAACTTAAAATTATAAATTAATGTGTTGACAAATGCTAATCCACGCCCTTTCCCTCCTAAAGCTCCCGGAGACATACTAACAATATTATTTTCTTCCTGAACTGCTGCTTCGCTGAAATTTACAATTTTACCTTTATCCTGCTCATTTCTATACAATCTCAAGATATTAATTAGAAAATCACGCAATTGTTTAGGGCTTTCAAAATCCTTAATATTAAGAGGATTAATAATTTTAGCAATTTGAATCTCTCCACGTGCCATAAGCCATAATGAAAATTGATTTTTTACAGCATGGTAAATCAATGAGTCATCAGGCACCGTTTTAAGAAATGATTCGAATTCAGCCATTGATTTAGCAACTGCAATTTGTCTTCCCTGATTATCGCGATAAACAAAATGTCCAAAACCTAAATGATAATTAATAAAACTCTTTAAATCCTGTAATAAACTTTCTGAATTTTTATTAATAAAATTTGATTTTATCTCATAAGATTTCTCAGCATTTTCCGGATTTGATGATTGTAATACAGTTGGTAAATTCAGTACATTCTTCTTCACGAATTTAATAAACTCAAAACCCGCATCATCATACAATTCGTTATTTTTAGGGAAGCAAACATCAGAAATAACACATAAAAAGTAATCTTTATATTTATTAAATATTTCCATTGCTTCTTCATAAGTATGAGCTAATAAAATTTTGGGTCTGGCCCTCATTTTAAGAACTTTATATAAATCATCCGTATTTACATCCTCAATTAATCGTTGAGTTTGTTCCATTATGATTTTATAAAGCATCGGTAAATATCTTGAATAATATTTAGGAGAATCCTCGACTAGCAGTATAACCCTGGTTAATCCCAGTTTAGTATCATTATCAGCATTTACCATATCCTCGAGAAGTTTAACCATTGCAAAGAACACTTTGGAGTCGCCATTCCAAATAAATATTTTATCAATACCAGAAATATCTCTTTTTGCTTCTTCAAGTACGACTAAATCACTACTACCATTAAGTAACAGAAATGTAGGAATATAAGGATATTTATTTTTTAAAGCACTTGCTATCTTCAGTGGAGTTTGTTTATCAACTCCCATCATTAATATAACTAAATCAAAGTGTTTATTCTCTATTGCTTCCATTGCTTCATCTTCATTCGAAACTCCTGTAACTCTAGGCAATGAAGTGAGATTTAACTGGTGATACTCACCCAAAATATGATCAGAGAACCTACCCTCTTTTTCAATACTATATGCATCATACAAATTTGCAATAAGTAAAATCTCTTTTACTTTAAAAGGCATTAAATCGTGCAATAAATCACGATCAGCATTATGTTTATTAAGGAATTTTTGAAGTAGTTGCCTGCTATTTAGTATTTTTTTCGAAGATTCGGAAGCAGCCTTTTTTTGTTCCTTTTTTTTATCTTGCTTCCAAATTATATCTTTTGCCTTTATACTATTTATAAAGCCTAAAATTAAATTCGACAAATTCAAGATAAGATTTACTTCCTCTTTGAGAAAAGGCCCCTCAAACATGCGAGGAAACTCTTTCGTATAATATATTTCTATAGTACCTTCTTCACCATCGATTGACTGAAAAGTTTGTTTCTGCGACCAGTCCGTTTCTTCAAAACCCGGACTTATATACTGATGACCCCCAAACAATATTCGTGCAACAGTATATTCAGGATATTGCCACGCTTTGGGCAATTGAAAGGCTATTTTCTGTAGTGTTTCTTCAACCGATTTGCCTTCTTTAATAATAATGGTTGTTTCGTTAATACAAGCCAGCTCTTTTAATCTTTCTTTACTTTCCGCTAATAGCCTGTTTAAATCATTATTTTTATTGATTTGATCAGTCATTGAATTTATTTTAAGAATTATCTTTAATAAAACTTATTGCTTAAGTTACATATTTAATATATGAAACGAAAGTCATCATGGGATGATTCTGTTATAAATATAAATGATTTTTAGAGCAGATAAAAGTATTTATTCTTTTAAAACAGATTAAATTACAGTAAAAGAGATACTTCATAAAGATACGTACTAACAAGATTATATATTATGATTATCGGATTGATTTCCTAT
>JAUWQL010000213.1 GCA_030611105.1 Bacteroidales bacterium | reverse complement strand
CACCGGTTTCGTCAACACTGCATTCAGATTTGGTGCTGCGCACCATCCGAATACTTAGTTGTTTAGCTTTTTTCAACACCGGTTTCGTCAACACTGCATTCAGATTTGGTGCTGCGCACCATCCGAATACTTAGTTGTTATAGGCTGTTTTTTATCTTTTTAATCATTTCTCTGTTGTATAAATAAACCTTAATCCATGATATAAACTTTGAAATGGAACATGTCCTTCATCTTCATAAATTTTTAATTTGCAAACAACATTTTCTTTTGATTCAATTTTTTTAGTAAAACTTAGAAGTTGTCCTTTAATAACTCCTTCGGGGTCAAGAAAATCGGTTAGTCCATGAGTCAGGAATATATTTCTCGTTTCTGTTAGTTTTGTTTTTAGAAAATCATTTGTCAAGTTAATAAAGTATTTTTCACAGTCGGGAAAACCACCGCTACATGCGATAAAAGAATCAAATGATTCAGGACTTGTCAGGAAATAATACAATGTGAAAATTGCACTTAATGATTGTCCGCACAGCAATTTTTCATTTGTTGTTCTATAAGCATTATTTATATGTGGGATTAATTCTTTTTCAATAAATTTCTTAAAATTTTCAGCACCTGGTTCTGATTTAAAGAAACTTGTATTTGTTGGCATCATATCCCGATTCCTGTTTGTATTTTCAATCATAACAACAATCATGTCCGGCATTAATTCTTCCATAAATGACAACCGATTAATTACACCTACAGTCTCAACGTATAAGTTCAAATCTCCATCAAGTCGGTAAATTACGGGGTAAGATTTATCTGATTCATTATACCCGTTAGGAAGTTTGATTATGAATTTTCTGTTTTCGTTTAATATGTTTGATTGAATCGAATCTTTAAATCCAATTTTAATTTCTTGTCCAAATAATGCAGTTGCCGATAAAAAGAGTAAAGTTGAAAGTAGTATTGTTTTCATGTTGATTTGTCTTTTTATCAGTGTCATGGTTCTTTCGTTAAAACTGCAGGTAACAATGGGCTATAACTTATTTATAGAGGTAACCTTAACTCTTTTTCCAGTACTTCTTTTAGTTTAATAAACTCTTTATCTGTAAATCCTGTAACTTGATAAATAATATTTCCTTTACGATCTAATACAATATTTCTAGGAATATATTTTTCGGCAAATAAGGAATATATTTTTCTTCCCGGATCAGGAACAATATTAAATGTATATCCTGTTTTTTCTTTGAAGGCAATCATTTCATCTGCTATATGTTCTCTGCCAAAAACAATTAACTCAAAACTCTCATTATCTTTATGTTTAGTCCAAATTTCATTTTCAATATAAGGTAATTCTTTCATGCAAATAGGGCATGACGTTGCAAAGAAATTCATAAAAACGACTTTGCCTTTAAGATCATTAATATCAATTGTATCATTATTTAATGTAATAAAACTAAATTCAGGAACTGCCTGGCCTACTTCTGTTAATGTTGATTTTATTACATCAAGATTGTATTCTTTTTCTTCTTTTTTTTCTTTGTAATTACAAGAATATAGCCCGATTAGAAAAATAGTTAATAGTAATATTGTCTTTTTCATAAGGTGAATATTTAATTTTACTCTAATATACTGTTTTATATTTTGCTATAATTATTATTTTTTCCGATCTTGAATGAAAATTTTAAAGATGAATCCGGAAATATTTGAAAATATTATAAAATTTATCAATCAGTTTGTTGATTTTAAAGAAGAAGAGCTAATTGCATTGCAAAATAAAATTGAAATTGTTCAGCTCAAAAAAAATGAAATTTTTATTCAGGAGGGAGAAATTGCTGATCGAATAGCCTTTACAAACAAAGGATATCTTAAGGTTTATTATTATCATGAAGGAGAAGAAATAACACGCGATATAACACCTCTGCACAGTTTTGCAACCGCATTGCCAAGTTTTGTTTCTCAAACTCCTTCATTTGAAATAATAAGTGCTATAACGGATTGCGAGTTAATAACAATAAATAAAAGTGATTTAGAATACCTGTATAGCAGCTTCCCTAAATGGGAGAGACTTGGAAGAAGAATAATTGAAGAAATGTTTGTTGAATCGCAAAGGAGAATTTATTCTTTCATAACAGAAACCGCCGAAACACGCTATAAAAAACTGTTAAAACAATATCCTGATATGATTCGTGATGTGCCATTAAAGTATATTGCTGATTTCCTGGGAATTAAATTACAGTCACTAAGCCGTTTGCGAAAATCTTTGGAATGGTAATATTATTTAACAAATGTTAAACTATTATTCTGATAATTATTAAGATATTTGGAAATAGATCAATCTAATTACATTATGAAACGACTATTTGACGAACCATTAAAAAAACATTACGATATAATTATTATAGGTGGTGGAATAACAGGAGCTTCTGTTGCATATGAAGCTGCAACGCGCGGATTAAAAGTGGCTCTTTTTGAAAAAGGAGATTTTGGAGAGGCTACATCTGCCGCTACATCCAAATTAATTCATGGAGGTTTACGATATCTTAAAAATATGGAATTTGGATTAGTACGTGAATCCCTTTTAGAGCGACGTATTTTAGAAAATATTGCTCCCAATTTCGTGTATCCCTTACCATTTATGATTCCAACATACAGTAATCTGAAAAGCAATAAGTTAATATTGTTTATTGGAATGGTATTATATGATCTATTATCATTTGATAAAGGATGGACCTGGGATAAAACCAAGAAGCTAAGAATTCATAAAACAATAAGTTCTAAACGTACCAAAAGACTTGAGCCCTTAGTGTTAGGGAAAAAACTTACCGGATCAAGTATTTATTATGATTGCCAGAATATAAATCCGGAACGTTTAACATTAGGGATATTAAACTCTGCATTAGCAAATGGAGCTGAAATCAGTAATTATGCTAAAGTAAAATCATTTATAAATGAAGAAAATATTGTTAAAGGAGTTAAAGTCGTTGATTTGTTAAATGATAAAGAATATGATTTTACAGCCGATTTAACAATCAATTGCACAGGTCCATGGAGCGATATAGTATTAAATTCAGCCTCGAATGGAAATGGGAAAGAACATCGTATTCGGCGGTCGGAAGGTATTCATATTATTACAAAAAAGATTTGTAATAACCATGCGGTGCTGACTATGACAAAAGATGGGCGTCATGTAATGATAATGCCGTGGCGCAATCATTCGCTAATTGGCACTACTGATAAAGAATACAATGGAAATCCTGACGATTACAAAGTGACAAAACAAAGCATTCAGGAATTACTGGATGAAATTAATGAAAATTATGGTGCTGAAAAATTAAAATACGAAGATGTGCAGTTTGCTTATGGCGGTATGCGCCCTCTTGTAGATGATCAGACTGAAGGTTCGTATGAATCATCACGTAAATATGAAATTTTTGACAATGCAAAAGATGGTTTGGATGGTTTACTAACTGTGGAAGGTGGAAAATATACAACCAGCAGAAAACTGGCAGACCATGTTATGAAAAAAGTTTCTAAAAAGCTAAAAAGAAATTTGGGAAAATCAATAACTCATAAGAAGTATTTAGTAGATTCTGATATTAGAAATATGGAAAGTTTTATTAAGCAACTTGTTTTAAGATATCCACAATTTCCGGAAGCTACAATCAATTATGTCGGACGAAATTACGGTTTACAATGCCACACTATTTTCCGCCTGGCTTTATACGATAATCCCCTTATGGAAGTGATAACAGAAGACGGTGAGATACTTGCTGAAGTAGTTTATGTAATTAAAAAGGAAATGGCATATACATTATCTGATATATTTTTCCGCAGAACAGGGATTGGTACCTTAGGTTATCCCGGAGATAAAACATTCAATAAAGTTGTTGAAAAAGCTAAAGAATATCTAAATTGGAATGATGAAAAAACTCAACAAGAAATAGATAATGTAATAAAAATGTTTAAGTTACCTGAATAAACTTTGTGGTTTATTTTTTTTACCACAAAGTAACACTAAGGTTTTTCACAAAGGTACACGAAGATTTGATTAAACAATATAGTTTTATTTTTATCAAAAATTTAGTAATTTGCTAATATATTGAATGTTACAATTATACATGGCTCTAGTTTAATATAGCTTTTAAAACTTTATAATATTTTTGGCTAAAGACCGGTAAGTAGCGCATCACTTACCCCAGGCTTAAGCCTGTGGTTATGGAA
>JAUWQL010000054.1 GCA_030611105.1 Bacteroidales bacterium | reverse complement strand
TAAATTTCCTCGATTGATTCTAAAACTTCTCTAACAGCTTGAAGATATTCAACCTCTCCCGGATGTTTTTGCTCAAGCTGAAGCATTAATTTATCTACGTTCATTTTTATATAATTTAATGATGAATACTAAACCCACATTTATATGTATTAAAAATTTATGCGCAAAAGTATATTTAAATATTTAATTTTTCCATAAAAAACATCACCAGAAAATATGATGTTAAACACATTTTCAAATCCTTTTTTGCATCAAAAAAAACATGATTATTAATCTTATTTTACAATCTGATTACGTTTTTGAAAATCTATAACTAAGTTAGCTGATTAAGCGAATTTTTTAGCAGATTCTTATGCTTTAAAGATAAAGCTGTAATACTTATTGGTGCATAATTCGCCACTCCATTTTTTGTTTTCACAATTAAAATTAAATCTTCTTTTAAATTAAAAAATGATTTGGTGATTTTATATCCTTTAAAATCTTTTTTATGAATCTCAATTGCTCTTTTTTTATTATCGAATGGTCGAAGAGAAACAAATCGAAAAATCAATTTTTCTCCTTCATCATTATACAAAAAGAACTTATAATCACGCATATAAGAAATAATAATATAAATTATATATAGAGTGCAAATCATAAAAACATAAAAAGATTCACTCTTTCCTAAAAAAGGTTCTTCGATAATACCAACCAAAAGCATTAATCCCATAAGAATAAGAAAGACAAGTAAAACAAGGTATCTTCGAATATTAAGCTTCAATACGATATTTCTGTTATCAAAAATCATAAACCCTACAATTATATTTTATCAAAGATAAGTAACTTTCTATGCTATACATAATTATTGCAGACAAGAATAAAGAATTATTCATGAATCGCTGATTTTATCGTATAAATTAATTTCGTACTTTTAGACATCTAAAAGTCATCTTTCTAAAATGAAAATAAATACAGATTTTTCTACAATATATATTTCGACAGAATTACAGAAAGTTTTAACTAAAGTTTTAAAAGATTTTCAGAACAGAAAAATATTTGTGTTAGTTGATGAAAACACTAAAAAACATTGTTTACCTGTAATTGCAAATATCGATCAAATCAAAAACTCTGAATTGATTGAAATTGAAAGTGGAGAAAAAAACAAATCTTTAAAAACAGTTGAATTTGTTTGGAAAACATTAACAACAAAAGGTGCGGACAGATCTTCGTTATTAATAAATCTCGGAGGAGGAATTATTGGGGATTTGGGAGGTTTTGCTGCATCTACTTTTAAACGAGGTATTGATTTTATTAATATACCTACAACTCTATTATCGCAGGTTGATGCTTCTGTTGGAGGAAAAACCGGAATAAACTTTTTAGGGCTGAAAAACGAAATAGGTGTTTTTAATCATCCAAAGTATGTTATTATCGACAGTTCATTTAACAGAACTTTAGATAAGAGGAATATTCTTTCAGGATGGGCAGAGATGCTAAAACACGTTATGATTTTTGATGAAAAAGACTGGCGAAATTTAATTTCTTATGATATTAAACAGACAGGATTTAATGAACTTAACCAGCTTATTGCACGATCTGTAAGTATTAAAAATTATTTTGTTGAGAAAGATCCTAAAGAAAAAGATGTTCGAAAAGCGTTAAACTTTGGTCATACATTTGGACATGCTTTCGAAAGTCTGTATATGAATACCGAAAATGAAATCTTGCATGGAGAAGCTGTTGCACACGGAATAATTTGTGAGCTGTATTTGTCTGATAAAATTTGCAATTTCTCATCCAAAAAGCTCAATAAGATTGTTTCATATCTACTTAATATTTACACTAAATTACAGTTTAACGAAGCAGACTATGAAAAGATCATCGACCTGACAGGACATGATAAAAAAAATGAAGGATTGAATATAAATTTCACTTTACTCGAAGATTTTGGTAAAATAAAAATCAATCAAAACTGTGACAGTAAAATCATAACTGAAACACTTAACTGGTACAAAAACCTGTAAAATGAGTGTAAAAATAACTGCACCAAATAAAGAAATAAAAACTTTCAGGTCGTTACCAGCATCAAAAAGCTTATCGAACCGGGGACTTATTATACGTGCGTTATGTAAAGAATCATTTAAAATCAAAAATCTTTCTACAAGTGATGATACCAGCATTTTAGCAGCGTCGTTAAAAGACTTAAATAATCAAATAATTGATGTTGGCGCAGCAGGAACTGCGATGCGTTTTTTAACTGCTTATCTTTCTTTAGTGCCAGGAGAAAGAATCTTAACCGGCAGCAAACGGATGAAACAAAGACCAATTCATGAGTTGGTAAAAATCTTAAGAGAACTTGGTGCTAACATTGAATACCTTGAAAAAGACGGTTATCCTCCTTTAAGAATTACAGGAAATAATTTAACCGCTAAACCTGTAAATGTAAAAGGAAATATAAGTAGTCAGTATATTAGTGCATTATTAATGATTGCTCCGTATTTAGATGCAGATTTTGCTTTGACAATAAAAGATAAAATCCTTTCGAAAGATTATATATGGATGACCATAAAATTAATGCAGAAATTTGGAATTGATATTGAATGGAATGGTGATAAAATTTATGTTAAAAAAGGAGTATACAATCCGGAAGAAATAATTATAGAAGCTGACTGGTCGTCGGCATCGTATTGGTTCGAGATTGTTTCTTTATCTGAAAATTCCATGATTGAATTAACCGGCTTAAAACGAAACAGCTTACAGGGAGATTCTGTTTTAACAGATTTATACAAAACTCTGGGAATTGATTCAGCCTTTACCAACTTTGGTTTGCGAATTAAAAATATTCCAACTACTTGTACGTTTTTCGAATACGATTTTACCGATTGTCCTGATTTAGCTCAAACACTTACTGTTACTTTGGTTGCTAAAAGCATTCCATTTAAATTAACAGGTTTAGATAATCTTTCGATTAAAGAAACGGATAGAATTGAAGCATTAGTTATTGAATTTGAAAAGCTCGGAATTAATCTTAAAACAGTATCAAACAACTGTATTTTCTGGGATGGGAATGAAAATATTAAAGTTTCTGAAGATCATTTTGTGGAAACATACGAAGATCATAGAATGGCTCTGGCTTTTGCTCCGATGTCTATTGTTACAAAAGAGCTGGAAATTAAAAATCCTGAAGTTGTATCAAAGAGTTATCCGGATTACTGGGAAAATTTGGAAGAGGCGGGGTTTGGGATAAGCCAGACACAAGGCAAGTAAAAAAACAGAGATTTCAAAAGAGGTATTTTCCCCGCCTGCGATTTGTCGATATAGAATAAATTACTAAATTTGTTAATAATAGGTCAAGCGTATAATCATAAAATAACAAGTTTCGGAGAATTTATTAAGTTGGAAAGAGAAAAGAAAGGGTGGAGTCAGACCGATTTTTTCACTTGGGCAAATAAAACATTTAACAAATAATACTATGAATTGTAAACATTGTGGTAAGCCTTTAAACGAGACTCAATATCATGAAAATTTAAAATCATGTCCAAATTGTTCTGTTAAAAATGGCACAGAGCATGTTTTTTATTCTTATCCAGAAGCATTTGGCACAACTTCATTACGAGCAACTTCTAACCGCCCTGACGGTCCTCAAAGTTATTGTACAGCATGTAGAGGAGGACAAGAACAAATGGACTTCAGTCCTATCTTATGTTCAAATAAATAAAACACGAAACGCTAACAAAAGCTATATACCATAAGGGTATAAAAACAAATTCCTCGCAAAGACGCAAAGACTTGTATCTGAACAACATAAATTTTTGCGACTTTGCATGAAAATAAGGTTTTTAAACCGGGCTTATTTGTTAAAAAAAGCTTTTATCCTTTTTATCCCTTCTTCTACTTCTTTTTTATCACGGGCAATATTTAAACGAATATAATTTTTTGCTTTATCAGAGAAATGTTCACCGGGAATTACTGCTACTTTTTGTTCGTCGTATAAATCAATGGTAAACTTAAAACCATCGGAATATTTTTCAGGCAATTTTGCCCAGACAAAATAACCTCCTTTTGTTTCCGGAATTTCAAATCCTAATTTTTGCAATTCGCCGGATAAGTGATAATACGATTCTTTTAACCGGTTCCGAAGATTTGAAATATAATCCTTCCCAAAATCAAACTTTTTCAAATATTCAACAATAGCCTGCTGTAAAATAGATGAAGCACATAATCCTGTATAATCGTGAATTGATTTGATTTTTTGCATGTGTTCTTTATGTGCAATTAAGTAACCAATTCGCCATCCGGTTATTGAAAATATTTTTGAAAAACTATTGGTATAAAACAAATTTGAGTTAAACTGGTCTAAAGGAATATACGGTTTTTCATCGAAATACAGTTCTTTGTAAACTGCATCCAGAACAATATAGATATCCAGCTTTTTGCTCATATCTAATAAAGAATTAATTTCTGCTTTTGTCCATATTCTTCCAAACGGATTTCCGGGAGAACCAAGAAAAATGACTTTTACATTATTTTCAATACAGGTCTTTTCTAGTTTCGTAAAATTAATTGAAGCATCCTGTTCAAATGAAAAAGGAATAAAATCAGTATTAAATATTTCAGGAAGATATTTATAGCTTTCGTAAACAGGATCGAAAGCAAGAGCTGAAAAAGGTTTTGGAATAATTTTATTAAAATAGATATATAACAAAGATAAAGCTTCGGTTGCTCCCTGAAGAATTAGAAAATCATCTTTTGAAAAAGGCTGCCTACCCTGCCCGTCCCTGCCCGTTCGACAGGCGGGCGGCAGGCGGGTGGCAAGGCAGGGATATTCGTTCTGATATTTTTTGTGAAGTAAATCAAGCAATTCATTATTTCCGTTGCCCGGAGCATACTGATGTAAATTATTACCGGCAATTTCGCTTAAAACATCTGTAAGTTCTTGTGGAGGATTAAATCCAGGAATCCCTTGTGCTAAGTTTATGCCACCAGAGGTTTTCACTTTGTTGCTCATAAAACTTATATATGAACCTGCAGGTTTTTGGTATTTATTTTGCATTTTTATTCTTTTTACTCTCCTTATCCATTTTTCCTCTGGATAATCCGTATTTTTCTTTTTCAATATTCCCGCTGGGCTCAATATGAACCATTACATCATACACATTTTCAATTTGTTTTTTAATATTATTTTCAACTTTTTTTGAAATAATATGCCCTTCTTCAATGGTTAAACTACCATCAACTTCAATATCCAAATCAACAGTATATAAGTTGGAATGTTTTCTTATCCTCACCCGATGTGGATTTATAGCTCCAACTTCTTCCACGGCATCAAAAATTTTATAATATATTTCAGGATTATCAACACCATCCATTAATTCACGGCTTGTTTCCATAAAAATCCCAAAAGCAACCTTCATAATCCATATACTTACAGCGATTGCAGCAATTAAATCTAAAATTGGCAAATGTAAAATCTGAGTAAAAACTAAGCCCGTTAAAACAGTAGCAGAAAGCACAATATCATTTCGCATATTTTTAGCATTGGCAATTAGCATTCTGCTTTCAATTCGTCTACCAACTTTAAATTGATAAAATGCCAATCCGGCTTTTGAAACTATTGAAAATATGGTTACATAAATTGCAAGCAAAGAAGGTATTGCATGAGGTTCATCTTTTATTATTCGTACTAAAGTTGATAAGAAAAGTTGTGCGCCTGCAAAAAATATAACAAAACTCAAGGCCTTTGTTGCCACAGCTTCTGCCCTGTTATAACCATACGGATATTTATAATTTGGTGGTTTATTCATTATACGGGCAGCAACCAGGGTTATAAAGTAGGTGACAATATCAGTTGCAGTATCAATTCCATCGCCAATAACGGCCAGGCTTCCAGAGATAAATCCAATTACTATTTTTAAAATAGCCAGAATTGTATTTCCAATAATACCAACCCAGGAAGCTTTTTTTATTTGCTGATTTCGATATTTTTGATTTTCTAAAGACATAGGAACAAAGTTAGAATAAAAAATAATGAACATCCAATCATGAATCATGAAGTTTTGTGTTCATTATTCAATAAATATCCATATTAGAACCAAACTTTTATCAAATACTTGTCATTCCTGCGTACTTTCCTCACGAGTAAAACGAGTAACGCAGGAATCTAATATTTTTAACATAGATTCCGGGTCAAGCCCGGAATGACATAAGCTTATCGTATGCTTGTGGTATAATGACAGATAATCATATAAAATTATTGCGATTTTAAAAGCAATTTTGCTTTAATCCAATTTTAATACAGCCATAAATGCCTGTTGTGGCACTTCGACATTTCCTACCTGGCGCATTCGTTTTTTACCTCTCTTTTGCTTTTCAAGCAATTTTCGTTTACGGGTAATATCACCACCGTAGCATTTTGCAGTAACATCTTTTCGAACAGCTTTTACTGTTTCGCGGGCAATAATTTTTGCTCCGATTGCCGCCTGAATGGCAATATCGAATTGCTGGCGGGGAATTAATTCTTTGAGTTTTTCGCACATTCGACGGCCAAAATTGTAGGCATTATCTTTATGAATAAGAGTAGATAAAGCATCTACCATTTCACCGTTTAATAATATATCTAATCTGGCAAGATTAGCCTTTTCATATCCGGTTATATGATAATCAAATGATGCATACCCGCGGGAAATACTTTTTAATTTATCATAGAAACCAAAAACAATTTCTGCCAAAGGCATTTCAAAAGAAACCTCAACACGATCGTTCGGAAGATAAGTCTGATTTTTAAGTACTCCACGCCTATCAATACACAGTTTCATTATCTGCCCAACATATTCGGATTGAGATATGATCTGCGCCCTGATATACGGTTCTTCAATGTAATCTAATTGTGTTACATCGGGTAATCCTGACGGATTGTGAACATCTAAAACTGCGCCTTTAGTAGTATAGGCTTTGTAAGAAACATTAGGAACCGTTGTAATAACGTCCATATCAAACTCCCGATTAAGACGTTCCTGAATAATTTCCATATGTAATAATCCAAGGAACCCGCAACGAAAACCAAATCCTAAAGCTGCTGAAGACTCAGGCTCAAATGTGAGTGAAGCATCATTTAGCTGAAGCTTTTCCATTGATTCGCGAAGATCTTCATAATCATCAGCATCGATCGGATAAATACCTGCAAACACCATTGGTTTTACATTTTCGAAACCTCTAATTGCTTCTTCACATGGTCTTTCTTTACTTGTTAAAGTATCACCCACTTTAACTTCTTTTGCAGTTTTTATACCTGAAATAATGTAACCAACATCACCTGCCTTTAATTCTTTTCTGGGTTCCTGCTTAAATTTCAGAACCCCTATTTCATCGGCATAATACTCTTTACCGGTTGAAACAAATTTTACCAAATCGCCTTTTCGGATTGTTCCGTTCTGAATTTTAAAATATGATTCGATACCACGATATTGATTAAAAACCGAATCAAAAACAAGTGCCTGTAATGGTGCGTTTGGGTCTCCCTGGGGAGCAGGTATTTTATTTACAACAGCTTCCAAAATATGATCAACACCAGAACCTGTTTTTCCACTTGCCTCAATAATATCATCTCTTTCACAACCTATTAATTCCTCAATCTGATCTTTCACTTCATCAGGCATAGCTGCATCCAGATCCATTTTATTTAAAACCGGAATAATCTCCAGATCGTTTTCCATAGCTAAAAATACATTGGAAATTGTTTGTGCCTGAACTCCCTGTGATGCATCAACAATTAAAAGGGCGCCTTCACATGCAGCAATAGATCGTGAAACTTCATAAGAAAAATCAACATGCCCGGGAGTATCAATCAGATTCAATACATAATCTTTGCCTTCATATTTATAATCCATCTGAATGGCATGGCTTTTAATCGTAATTCCTCGTTCTCTCTCCAAATCCATATCGTCCAGTAACTGATCCTGATAATCGCGATCAGAAATTGAACCAGTCGCTTGTAACAATCTGTCAGCCAACGTGCTCTTGCCGTGATCAATATGAGCTATGATGCAAAAATTTCTTATGTTATCCATAAAAGCTTAATGAATTATTTTTCAAAAATTTATATTCAGAAACAATACATTTCCAAACCTGCAAAGATATTCAATAATAATGAACAGACCATATCTAAGCTGATTAATTCTTGCCGAAGCAAGCTTGCAAACACTTGCCTACCAGTAGGCAAAAATTTAAAAATGAACTAAAATGCCTAAAATTAATTAAATATCGTAGTTATAAGTAATGCTCTAAGACCGATCAAAATTGAAGAACCTGTAACATATTTGATGAAACATTATTTAATTCTTATCTTCGTAATGTATGAATTTGATAAAAAAACATAGAAATAAATTAACTGCTTTATGTAAGAAATATAAAGTGAGAGAGTTATATGTTTTTGGCTCAGTTTTAACGGAACTTTTTAATAAAAATAGTGATATTGACTTCTTGGTAAAATTCGGAGATGTTGAATTGTATAATTATTTTGATAATTACATGGACTTTAAAGAGTCGTTAGAGAATCTTTTTGAAAGAAAAGTGGATTTACTGGAAATTCAAACTTTGAAAAACCCGATTCTTAAGCGCTCAATTGATAAGAATAAAATAAAATTATATGGACGAGCGGATTCTAAAATGGCTGTTTGATATTCAAGAAGCAATAACTGAAATTGACAATTATTTCATTGATAATCCAAAAGATTTCAAACATTACCAATCAAATATTATACTTAAAAGAGCTATAGAGCGAGATTTAGAAATAATTGGAGAAGCTATTAATAGAATTTTAAAGAAAGACCCTGAATTCCCAATTGAAAATGCAAAACGGATAGTCAGTTTAAGAAATCAAATAATTCATGCATATGATAATATTTCTGATGAAAATATTTGGGCAATAATTTCTAAACATATCCCAAGTTTAAAAGATGAAGTATCAAGTTTAATAAACAAATCTGAATAGGGCAAAACTAACAACACTAACTACATCATAAGCAATTACTAAAATACTGCCCTGGCAATTTTCTTAATATTATCCGATTGTCCAAGTGTATAATAATGAATTCCGGGAACACCATATTTAATTAGTTCTTGCGATTGTTTTGTAGTCCACTCAACTCCCAATTCCCTAACCTCTGAATTGGTTTTACATTTCTTAATTTCTTTTACTAATTCTTCCGGAATATCAATCCTAAATATTTGTGGTAATAATTCAATATCTTTTAAAGAACTAACCGGTTTGATTCCCGGCACTATAGGGACAGCTATGCCTTTTTCCCGGCATAAATCAACAAAATTAAAATACTTCTGATTGTCAAAAAACATTTGAGTTACAATGTACTTAGCCCCTGCATCAACTTTTTCTTTTAAAAAATTTAAATCAGATTCCATATTTGGTGCTTCACTATGTTTCTCGGGATAACCAGCAACACCGATACAAAAATCAGATGATTTGGCATTTTCCAAATCTTCATCAAGATATTTCCCATTATTTAAATCCACAACCTGCTTAAGCATATCAACAGAATGAGCATGTCCTCCTTTTTCAGGAATAAATAATCGTTTGGATTTAGGTGGGTCTCCCCTAAGAACTAATAAATTATGTATGCCAAGAAAATTAAGGTCTATTAAAATATCTTCTGTTTCTTCTTTTGTTAAACCCGCACAAATAAGATGTGTAACTACAGTTATTTTATATTTATTTTTAATTGCAGCCGACAAAGCAACCGTTCCGGTGCGTTTACGAACAATTTTTTTTTCAAGCAATCCGTCATTTCTCTCTTTATAAACAACATCATGGCTATGATAGGTTATATTTATATACGCCGGATCAAATTCAATCAAAGGATCGATTGCATTATATATAGTATCAATATTATGCCCTTTTAACGGAGGTAATAATTCAAAAGTGAATAAGGGCTTATCTGCATTTTTAATAATGTCTGTAACTTTCATCTGTTTAAAAATGTTTATTCGTTTATTTGGCTATTTGTTTATTCGTTGTTTCACACTTAGCTGTTGGGTTAACTGAATATTTAATCTTTCTTTTTCTGTTGTATTAATTCCTGCTTGCAGCAGGCAAGTTTATGCGTTATGATCTCGTCCCAAATAGTAATTTGCCCATCCTGATGTTCCATTAAGTTTATTATTTATTAAAACAGGTTTTTTGGGTAAAAGTTCTGTTTCTTTTCCATTAAAATATTTATTTCGAGAATATGCTTTAACCCAAATACAATCTTTATTACGTTCAGATAGTTCACATTTATCATTCGAGCTTCCTCCGCAAGGTCCGTTCCTTTGATTCTTGGCACATTGCGACTGAGGACATAAATAGGTAATCTCCGGTAAAGAACAATCGCCACATTCCCTACAATTAAATAATGCTGCTTTAATCATTCTTTCGTTAAAATATAAAAATCGCCTTAATCCATTAAAAGATTTTTTTTCAAGAAGCTTATATTTTGCTATGCTAATCTTAAACCCGGGAGATTTTTGATTAAAGAGCAATGTATGAACTAAGCGATTAAAACGATAAGCCAAATTTACATGTTTCGAATAATTTGATTTCTTATATTGAGTAATTTGAGTATTCACATTCCTTACATCTGACAGTTTCGTTTTGGGATCTTGAGAATAAAAATAAAATTCATTGGGCGCAGGGTTGGTCAATTCCGGAACAAAATCATGCCAATCGGAATTCTTAAATTCTTCGGCTTTTTCAAGTATAGCTGCAAAATCTTCGTATTTATCTGTTCCTCCAATATATACTCCCTTATAGCCCATTTGCTTAAATGCCACGTATTGTTTCGCTGCTAAATCAATAAAATATTTTTTACCCTTATCGGGAGATTTTTTTTCTTTATTTATGCGTTCCAAAAACTCATTGGAGATTTTACACCCCGGAATTAAACCTTTGTTAAACAAATTTGCCACACCGCCGGTCAATTTATAGATATTCCCGATTACAGGAACAATAATTTTGTTTTCCTGCAAGAAACTAATCAATTCATGAGATTTTCTAATATCATAACCTAACTGTGGAATTATGTATTTTGCCCCAGCTTCAATTTTCAGTTTTAATTTCTCATATTGCATTATTTGCTCAGCTTCCGTTGTTTTAAACGGAGAAACTGCACATCCTAAAAAGAAATTGGTTTTATCCAAGTCAATGTATGAATTTGGTTTTCGGCCATTTACTCTAAGCCCCTTATTCATGTCAGAAAGCATTTTAAGCAAACTCACAGAATCTAAATCAAATACCGGTTGAGCTACTCCATTATATCCGTCAATAGGATAATCTCCTGAAAGTGCCAGTAAATTTTCAAAGCCATCATCGGCATATTTCCACGCAATACTCTCCAAGGCATTGCGGTTCATGTCTTTGCACGTAATATGAATTATGGTGTTTTTACCTTTTTGTTGAATTATCTTTCCTAAACCATCAGGAGCAGACATAATATTACCACCCGCATTTTCGGTTACGGAAAACCAATCAATCCTTTCATCAGCAATTAAATCTTCGGTATATTTTAAGATTTTCTTACTATTTTCTTGTTGTAAAATTCCTCTTGTAGTAACTAATTCTGCTCCAATTAAAAATTTATTCTTGTCCTCAAAAAGTTCTCTAAGTTTTTTCATTCCTTTATAAACTAATTATAACTATCGGATTATATCCTTAACTTTATTTAAGCTCAGTCTAAAATATAAATTAGGTGCTTAGCGGATTTTCTTATAAACTACTTGCAAAACGATTTAATTTTTAAACTCTAATTACAGAGCCGCTTAGCACCTTTCACCTAATACTCAGACAACAATCAGATAGTCATGAAACTAATAATTCAGATTGGAAGCCAGCCATTTTTCCACTTCTTCAACAGTCATATTTTTCCGATTAGCATAATCTTCCACTTGATCTTTGCTAATTTTTTGTACGTTGAAATATTTTGATTCCGGATTAGCAAAATATAATCCGCAAACAGATGCTCCCGGATACATCATAAAGCTTTCTGTTAATTTTATTTGTGCACCTTTTTCCGCATCCAACAAATCGAAAATAATTTGTTTTTCGGTATGATCAGGACATGCAGGATAACCTGGTGCCGGCCTAATACCCTTGTATTTTTCACGAATAAGTTCTGTTATGCCTAAATTCTCATTTGGAGAATATGCCCAATGATCTTTCCTTACTTTTTTATGTAGTAATTCAGTAAAAGCCTCAGCTAACCTGTCTGCTAAAATTTTAATCATTATAGCACTATAATCATCATTATTTTCCTCGAACTTACGAACATGCTCTTCTATACCTAATCCGCAAGTAACTGCAAATGCTCCAATGTAATCATTAATTCCACTATTCTTTGGTGCAATAAAATCAGAAAGGCAAGCATTAAATTCATCCTCTTCTTTTATTTGCTGATTACGTAAATGATGAAGAATATTCACTGCTTTTTCTCTTTTCTCATCACTATAAATCTCAATATCATCTCCTATAGTATTAGCAGGATATATCCCAAATACTGCATTAGCAGTTAACATTTTATTATCAATGATTTGCTTTAACATTTTTTGGGCATCATCATATATTTTTTTTGCCTCTTCTCCTTTTACAGGATCATCAAAAATCTTTGGGTATTTACCATTTATTTCCCAGGCATGGAAGAAAAATGTCCAATCGATATATTCTGCTATTTCCTTTAAAGGATATGCAGTTAATGTTGTATTTCCTATAGATGTTGGTTTAGAAATAAGCGATCTATCCCAATCGATATTAACTTTATTTTTTCGTGCTTGCTCAAGATCAATATGAGTTTTTCCCGATTTTTTAGCCAAATTTTGCTCTCTTAATACACGATATTCTTCAATAATTCCTTTTAAAAAATCATGTTTTAAAGTAGTAGATAATAAATTTCTTACAACACCAACACTTCTTGATGCATCCTTAACATGAATAGCAGGAACTTCAACAGCAGGAGTAATTTTTACTGCTGTATGTATTTTCGATGTTGTTGCTCCTCCTACCAATAAAGGAATATTTACATTCCTTCGTTGCATTTCTTCTGCAACATGAACCATTTCTTCTAATGATGGAGTAATTAATCCACTTAATCCAATAATATCAACATTCTCTTTTATTGCAGTATCTATTATTTTTTCGGCAGGCACCATAACGCCTAAATCAATTATTTCGTAATTGTTACAAGCTAATACAACACCTACAATATTTTTCCCTATATCGTGAACATCTCCTTTTACAGTTGCTAATAATATTTTTCCCGCAGAACTTGTGTCCCCTGACAACCTCTTCTCTTCCTCGATGTATGGCATTAAATAAGCAACTGCTTTTTTCATTACACGAGCACTTTTCACAACCTGTGGAAGAAACATTTTTCCTGATCCAAATAAATCACCCACAATATTCATCCCATCCATTAATGGTTCTTCAATAACTGTAAGTGACTGATCGTAATGTCTTCTTGCTTCTTCTGCATCCTCCTCAATAAAATCTGTAATTCCTTTTACCATAGCATGAGTTAATCGCTCCTGGACAGGTTTTTCTCGCCACTCATCTTTTTTATCTTCTTTTTTATCTGAGTCAATTATTTTTTCAGCAAATGCAATTAAGCGTTCAGTTGCGTCTTTTCTTTTATTAAGAACCACATCTTCAACCAACTGAAGCAAATCTTTTGGAATATCATCATATACCTCAAGCATACCCGGATTTACAATACCCATATCCATTCCTGCATTAATAGCATGATATAGAAAAGCCGAATGCATTGCTTCACGGACAGTATTATTTCCTCTGAATGAAAATGATAAATTACTCACTCCGCCACTTACTTTTGCATAAGGCAAGTTTTCTTTTATCCATTTTGTTGCTTTTATATAATTTACCGCATAGTTATTATGTTCTTCAATTCCTGTGGCTACAGCTAATACGTTAGGATCAAAGATTATATTATCAGGAGAAAAACCTACTTTTTCGGTAAGAATTTTATATGATTTTTCAGCTATTTCGATTTTGCGCTCATAGGTGTCTGCTTGTCCTTTTTCATCGAATAACATTACAACAGTTGCTGCTCCGTACCTGCGAATAAGTTTAGCATAAGAAATAAATGCATCTTCTCCCTCTTTTAAACTTATAGAGTTTACCACTGATTTTCCTTGAACGCATTTAAGTCCGGCTTCGATTACACTCCACTTGGAAGAATCGATCATGATTGGCAATTTAGAAATATCAGGTTCAGTTGCAACCAAATTAAGGAATTTTGTCATTGATGCTTCTGAGTCGAGCATAGCCTCATCCATACAAATATCAATAATTTGCGCACCATTTTCTACCTGATTTCTAGCTACTGATAATGCCTCATCAAATTTTTCTTCTTTTATTAATCGTAAGAATTTTCGTGAGCCTGCTACATTTGTTCTCTCTCCAACATTAACAAAGTTACTCTCTTTAGAAAAGGTTAAAGGTTCCAAGCCACTTAAACGAGTTAGTGTTTGTATTTGTGGTGTTTTTCGTGGAGAATATTTCTCGGCAATCTCGGCAATTTTTTTAATATGTGTAGGATTTGTTCCGCAACATCCACCAATAATATTTACAAAACCATCTTTCAAATAGCCTTCAATAATAGCACCCATTTCTTCAGCCGATTCGTCATATTCACCAAACTGGTTAGGTAATCCTGCATTAGGGTGTGCACTTACATGG
This sequence comes from Bacteroidales bacterium, assembly GCA_030611105.1. GTDB lineage: Bacteria > Bacteroidota > Bacteroidia > Bacteroidales > UBA12077 > UBA12077. The sequence goes on along the minus strand of JAUWQL010000054.1, from coordinate 7,356 downwards.
TATTTTGAAATCTTTGATAACTCCTCTACATATTGTCTTAATTGTTCGGCTCCAAAAGCACAATTCAATCCCACACTTAATAAATCAATATGTGATACTGAATTGTAAAAGGCTTCTAATGTTTGCCCCGAAAGGGTTCTTCCACTAGCATCTGCAATAGTTCCGGAAACCATAACAGGAAGTTTTATCCCCTTATTCTCAAATAATTCTTCGATAGCAAACAATGCAGCTTTTGCATTTAATGTATCGAAAATGGTTTCGACCATAAGAATATCGGCACCGCCATCTAACAAACCTTCAGCTTGCTCATAGTAAGCTTCTTTCATATCGTCAAAAGTAACCGCACGAAATCCGGGGTCATTAACATCCGGCGACATTGATGTGGTACGATTTGTAGGACCCATCGAACCAACAACAAATTTAGCTTTTTCAGGATTTTCATCTAAGAAAGCCGTAACAGCTCTTTTTGCAATTTTCGCCGATTCTAAATTAATTTCATATGCAAGCCTTTCCATGTGGTAATCGGCCAATGAAATTTTATTTGCATTAAAGGTATTTGTTTCAATCAAATCTGCTCCTGCTTCAAGATATTCTTTATGAATATTTTCAATAAGTTTAGGATTTGTTAATGACAATAAATCATTATTCCCTTTTACCTCATAATCAAAATCTTTAAAACGTATACCACGATAATCTTCTTCCTTCAATTTATGACGTTGGATCATAGTTCCCATTGCACCGTCAAGTACCAATACTCTTTTTTCGAGTTCTGATTTTATTTTTTCCACATGATTCATTACTATTCCTACTTTTTGTTTTTACAAATCCAGATCAACACAAAGTAACATACTCTGTTTAATTAATCGCAATAATTTTTGAGAATTTAATATTTAATTTCTGATATAAGCCAAAAAGACATTAATTATACTCTCCAACTATAGCATGCACATAGGCATATATAGCATTGTGAAATTGTAAAATTATTAACTATATCTTTAGGTGCACGCGTACATGAAAACATTAACATTGAAATCAAAATATAAACTACAATTTTCAATAGTTTTATCTCTTAATATTGTCGTGGATAAAAAATGGATTTGGAATTTTAAATATGTGTTAACAAAGATTCCTGTTCCGGATAACTATAGGAATGGCCGAAATGACATTAAATATTTTATTCCTGTTCATTTAAACCTACTTCAACTAAACTCACCTTTTTATAATCAGCAGGTGGAATAAATTCTGATGCATCAATATTTTCTTTTTCTAAACTTGTAACCTCACTTATTGATTCGTAACCACCAAAATAATTCACAGATTTCAAAGGAAACCCTTTTTTTGCAAACTCAATATATTTTTCATTATTCTGATAAAAAGCACTAGTCCCGGCCTGACTTGTAAACTCTCCAAATATGTTATAAAATTTACTTATATCAAACTCATTATGTGCTTTATTTGATTCTGAAAGCCAGGCTTCTTCTTTTAAAGTTCCATTAACCAATACCTGATATTTAACAGCAATACGTCCGGCCAATCGCTCTTTTTCATTTGTTTTTTCGATTTGCAAATCGTATTCTTCCGGTTCTTCGCCTGCGAACTTTGAAGGATTGTCAATGCTTTCTATCATTCCCTGATACATTTTACGGATCATTTCTTTTTGTTCTTCCTGAGCATTTTTCAATTGCTCCTCCATTGCCGACCTCATTGCTCCTTTGATTTCCTCTTTATAATTAGCAATATTTCCTGTCCAATATACTTTTTTAACAGAACTCATTAATGTTATTGTTTCATTATTCAGATCAAACATAGTTACCATGTCTGTTTGAACTACTTTCATAATATTGCTCTGAAGATAAACCGTTTCAACAAGTGCTGTTTCAACACCTTCGTCGGAATCGTAACTACGCTGCGTAATTATCCAGCCTGCACTTGCCTGAAGATTTATTAATAATACAACTGCTATTATTAAAAGAGATTTTTGTTTTTTCATATTCTTTATAGTTTTCCTATTCTACTTTTACAAACACACCAAAGTGGTATATATTGTTTGATTCATCGCCAAAAATACTAATTAATTTAAAATTGATAATACATTTTTTTCTTTATCTTAATATAAATAAACAGATTTCCGCCTGCGCGGAAATGACAACTACAAGTGATACAAAGAAAAAGCCCCTTGCGCACGAAGCAACAAAGAGCTGAATATATATGGTTTAATGATTGATTTCTTACATCATACCAGGCATTCCGCCACCCATTCCGCCAGCCGGCATTGGAGGCATTTCTTCTTCTTCCTCAACAATCACACATTCGGTCGTTAAGAACATTCCTGCAATTGAAGCTGCATTTTCTAAAGCAATACGAACAACTTTTGTAGGATCAATAACTCCTGATTCGTATAAGTTTTCATACTGATTTGTATGAGCATTGTAACCGTAATCAGCTTTGCCTTCTTTTACTTTTTGAACAATTACAGAGCCTTCAATACCTGCATTCTCAACTATCTGGCGCAAAGGCTCTTCAATAGCTCTTTTAATTATTTCGATGCCGGTAGTTTCGTCTTCGTTATCACCTTCAAGTCCTTCCAGATCTTCAATAGCTCTGATATAACCAACGCCACCACCGGGAATAATACCTTCTTCAACAGCAGCACGAGTTGCACTTAATGCATCATCAACACGGTCTTTCTTTTCTTTTAATTCAATTTCGCTGGCAGCACCAACATAAATAACAGCAACACCACCGGATAATTTAGCTAAACGTTCCTGTAATTTTTCCTTATCGTAATCAGAAGTTGAAGATTCGATTTGTGATTTAATTTGGTTTACACGAGCCTCGATATTTTCTTTTGCTCCATCACCATTAATAATAGTAGTATTTTCTTTATCGATAGTTATTTTCCCGCATGTACCTAACATATCAAGAGTAGTACCTTCAAGTGTTAAACCTTTATCTTCAGTTATAACAGTACCACCGGTTAAGATAGCGATATCTTCTAACATTTCCTTTCTTCTGTCGCCAAAACCGGGAGCTTTTACAGCTGCAACTTTTAATGATCCACGGATTTTGTTAACTACTAATGTAGCTAAAGCTTCGCCTTCCATATCTTCAGCGATAATCATTAAAGGTTTTCCGTCTTGAACTGCAGATTCAAGAATTGGCATAAGGTCTTTCATTGTAGAGATCTTCTTGTCGGTAAGAAGTATATATGGATGCTCCATTACAGCTTCCATTTTATCAGTATCGGTTACAAAATACGGAGAAATATATCCACGGTCGAATTGCATACCTTCAACAGTTCTTAGCTCATCTTCAGTACCTTTTGCTTCTTCTACAGTTATAACACCTTCTCTACCTGCTGCTTGCATTGCGTTTGCAATTAATTTACCAATAGCAGTATCGTTGTTTGAAGAAACAGATGCAACTTGTTCTATTCTATCGTTTGATTCACCAATGTCGTGAGATTGTTTTTTAAGGCTCTCAACAACTTTTATTACAGCTTTATCGATACCACGTTTTAAATCCATAGGATTTGCTCCGGCAGTAACGTTTTTAATACCCACATTAATAATTGATTGTGCCAACACAGTAGCAGTAGTAGTACCATCACCGGCATCATCGTTAGTTTTTGATGCTACTTCTTTTACCATTTGAGCACCTAAATTTTCGAATTTATCTTTTAATTCGATTTCTTTTGCCACTGTAACACCATCTTTTGTTATTTGAGGTGCACCAAATTTTTTCTCGATAACTACATTACGTCCTTTAGGACCCAATGTAATTTTTACAGCGCTTGCTAATTGATCAATTCCTTTTTTAAGTTGATCTCTGGCGTCAATATCAAATTTTAATTCTCTAGCTGCCATGTTTTTTATTTTTTAATGATTTTTGTTAATTAATTATTCTACTAATAAAATGTCATCTTCACGCATAATTAGGTAATCTTTACCATCAATTTGGATTTCGGTTCCCCCATATTTGCCATAGATAACCACGTCACCACTTTTTAATGACATAGGCTCATCTTTTTTCCCTTCGCCAACTGCAACAACAGTTCCTTTCTGGGGTTTTTCCTGAGCAGAATCAGGAATAATAATTCCACTAACAGTTTTTTCTTCAGCTTTGTGAGGTTCAACCAAAACTCTATCTTTTAATGGTCTGTACTTAAATTCTGACATTTTTTCTTATATTTAATTGTTAAACTTAGTTTTTATTGCACGTTTGCATTTTTACATAATTTATGCCAAAGAAACTTATATAAAAAAATGTCAGCCTTTATGACAGACTGACACTTTATAAATTTCTTAACTAACTTTAGTTTCCTTCATCAGTTTCAGGAACTGATGTTGGGAATTGTGGCATTTGAGTAGGATCAACAGCGTTATTAATTTGTTGTTCTATTTTTGATCTTTGTTCTGTTACACCTCTAGGGATTGTCATTGTGGCAACCAAGCTTAACATTAGTAAGCTTATAGCCAATGTCCAAGTTGCTTTCTCAAGAAAATCTGCAGTTTTTCTAACACCCATTACTTGATTAGATGATGAAAAATTTGCAACTAATCCTCCTCCTTTTGAGTTCTGAACTAACACAATTAATGTTAGTAATATACTCGTAATAATGATTAATACTGAAACTAACGCGTACATATCAAAGTCTTTTATTATTTATTTATTTTTTCTTCTAATATTTTAATCTGACCCGCAAAGTAAATACTTTTTTCCGGATATTTCAAACTTAATTTCTTATAAGATTGAATTGCTTTTTCAAACAGGCCTTGTTTTATATAAACCTTTACCAATGTCTCGGAAAGTAAATTGTTATCTTCATTGATACTATCCACAGACATATCATGATTTTCAGATTCCGTTTCCTTAGGCTTAATTCGAGGATTATTCTCAATAAATTTTGATATTAAATCATCATTCATCGCAAGAGCATCTTCATCAACATAATCTGAAATATCAAAAATTTCTTTTGGCTTTTGTATTTCATTTAAGCCTTTACTTTGAATTTTTTCGGTTTCTATTAACTCAAATGGTTCTTTAGCATCTTTTATTGTCGTTGACTTCTCAGCAATTTTCTTTTCTTTCCCATCTACGGAATCTGCCTGTTCGGCAGACAGGCGGGCAGGTTTTACTTCCTCTATCTGTAAAAGATCTTTCTTCTTTCTAAGCTTTTTGATATCATCAGGATCGGCATCAATAGTAATGATATTGTTTTTACCTTCGCGTTCTTCTTCTATAAAATATATTTCGGACGGAAATTCTAATTTATCGTCTTCTTTAATAACAGAAAATTCTAACTGGCTTGAAATAGTTTTGGAAATATTTTCTCCCAGACCTTCAAAGCTGTCATTTATCTTACGTCTAACATTTTTATTTTTTAACACCTTTTTATCCGGGGAAGGTTCATCTGATTTTTTTTCAATTTCAACTATCTCTTCTTTTTTATCAATAAGCTTAAACTCTTTATTTAAAAATTTAAATAACAAATCTCTATCTGAAATATATACTGACGATTTAGAGAGTTGTTGCTCAAAATCAATATTATTTTGAGATTTCAAAGCTTTCAGAAATAATACGTGAGCAGTTTGAAAAAAAGGATAATCGTTTATCAATTTTCCTAACTGATCAACATCGGAATGAATTAATAAACCAGGTGTATCTAAATATTTTAAAATTTCTGATTCAATCATAAAAACTTACCAGTTAACTACTGATTTGTTAAAAATATCTTCAATTAGTTTCTCAACAATTTTTTCAACCAATTGTTGTTCTACAGACGATAAATCCAGATTACTATCATAATCTTCAAATTGTGTAAAATCTGTATCAAAATTATACTCCGGCTGAATTTCGTTAGTAAATTTAACATGCACTGTAATAGTAAGCCTGTTCTGTGCCGCAATTTCATCTCCTGTAATAGCCATTGGTTTTGTAAAATACTTTCTAATTTCACCTTCGAAATTCAAATGTCCCATATCATCAACAACAGTAAGGCTTGTTTGCGACTTAAATTTGTCTTTAAGCTCATCAGTGAAATACTGCTCTAGATTTGGTAAGCCTAAAGGTGCTCGATTAACAAAATGCTGTACTGAAAATGTTTTTACATCAGGTGCAATAGAAGCTCCTGTTAATGAATAACTCATAGTACAAGCTTGATTTATAAATAAGTATATTATTAATAATAGTGATAATTTCTTCATAGTTTAATTGATATCGTATTCTTTAATTTTCCGGTATAGGGTTCTTTCTGATATCCCTAAATCCTGTGCAGCATATTTTCTTTTACTATTATGCTTATCTAATGCTTTCTTAATTAACTCTCTTTCGTTTTCTTCCAATGAAAGGGATTCCTCAACAAACTCTTCTGTGTCCTCAATATTAGAATCATCAATTTGATTAACTGAAGGTTGCTGAACATTTGGCGAATTAAGTATTGAAGATGATGCTTGGTTAATATTTTGTATAAATTGATCGGCATTTTTTAATTCATCAATATTTGCTCCTTTATCAATAATTTCATGAACAAGTTTTTTAAGATTATTTAAATCGCCTTTCATATCAAATAAAAATTTATATAAAATCTCGCGTTCCGTAGAAAAAGTTTTTTCATCAACAAGATCATTCTTATATATTGCCGGCAATTTATTTGGATAATAATCAGGTAAATATTTTTTTAAAACATCGGCAGTAATAACTCGTTGTTCTTCGATAACAGAAAGCTGCTCTGTAATATTTTTTAACTGCCTAATATTTCCCGGCCACTCATAATTGTCCAATATCCTGCGAGCTTCCTCTCCTAAACTTATAGGAGGCATTCTGTATCGCTCGGCAAAGTCTGTTGCAAATTTTCTGAAAAGCAAATAAATGTCTCCTCCACGTTCCTTTAGCCGAGAAATATTAATAGGCACAGTATTCAGTCTGTAATAGAGATCTTCTCTGAATTTATTTTCTTCGATAGCTTTAACCAAATCAACGTTTGAGGCAGCAATTACCCTAACATCCGTTTTCTGAACTTTTGAAGACCCAACTCTTAAAAACTCTCCGGTTTCTAATACACGTAACAAACGAACTTGAGTAGATAATGGCAATTCAGCCACCTCATCAAGAAAAATGGTTCCATTGTCTGCAGCTTCAAAATACCCTTTACGACTATCGTGTGCACCCGTAAAAGAACCCTTTTCGTGTCCAAAAAGTTCTGAATCTATCGTTCCTTCAGGAATAGCCCCACAGTTTACCGGTATATATTTACCATGTTTTCTTGAACTAAAATTGTGAATAATTTGGGGAAACACTTCTTTCCCTGTTCCACTTTCTCCGGTAATTAAAACGGAAAGATCTGTTGGTGCAACT
>JAUWQL010000179.1 GCA_030611105.1 Bacteroidales bacterium | reverse complement strand
CGCTTTCCAAGCGTGCGCCTTCGACCACTCGGCCATTTCTCCTTCACGTATCTCCCTTAATTCAGGGGCACAAAATACAAAAAATTAAACAAAATCAAACAAATTATTTCGAAATTTCGCCACTTATCGATTTATTTAATATTGATTTAGTTGTATTAATATCTAATTTTTGTCCAAGTAAATGCATTAGTTTTGCAACTGCAGCTTCGGTTGTAATATCAAAACCACTTACAACACCCGACTTTAACAGGGCGTTACCCGTTTCATATTTTGTCATATCAACACTACCTGCAGAACACTGAGTAACATTTAAAATTATTTTACCTTTATTAATTACATTTTTTAATTCATTTAAAAACCATTTCTCCGTTGGTGCATTTCCAGCCCCATAAGTTTCCAAAATTATTGCTTTAATATTTTTAATATTTAAGATTGTGTGTATTGTTTCTTTACTTATTCCAGGGAAAATTTTAAGTACAGCAATATTTGTATCTAATTCTGTATGAATTTTCAGTTCTTTAGGAGAAGTAGAATAATGAATTGCTCCATAATTAAATTTTTAGAGGTCAGTAGTTAGGTACATATTAATTTTTCTTGATGAATTTTTTCGGCAGCTACCATTCTCCTGATCAAATTATTAAATATGTTCTCTTTCATCAGCGAGCGGTTAATCCGATAACAAAATTCATTAAGATAGCGATCAATATTAAACTCACTAACCCAAGAATAGGTTGTTCTTATCCATGATTTTACTTGATGTATCATCGTATGCAAAGCTTTAAAGTTCATGCCATGTTCGCTTTCAACTTGAGTAATGTGATACTGCTTCATTAAAGGTCTATAACCTTTCCATTTATCAGTTATAACGGTAGCCTCCTCTGAAATATGTTTCTTGAATATCTTTTCTAATTCTTTTGCAGAATAATTATCAATTTTCATGGAGTACATGCGTTTAACTTTTCCTTCATCGGTAAGCTCTACGGCACATACCACTTTCTTTTTCTTGACATCGTAGCTTCTGCCAACTTTACCTTTTTCTTTACCTCCTACAACAAATTCATCAACATGAACAATGCCATCAATAGGATGGTTTTCACTTGATTTCATAGCCTCTCTAATCTTGTGCATAAACAATCTTGCTGTTTTTTCTGTCACCCCAAACCTAACTGCCATATAACTTGCAGAAAGACTTTTGGTGGAAGTAGCCATCTCAAAGCAAATAAAGAACGCTTTGCGTATTCCAAATTTAACTTTGTGAAACAATGTATTTGCTGTTGCCGACTCTGTATGACTACACTTATTACAAGTCCGAGAAGAGTTGACTCTGATCTGGCTACCCATGTGTCCGCATTTTACACATTTAAAACCTTCAGCCCATTTTAAATAAGCTAAGTATTTTATGCAATCTTCATTTGTTTTGAAGTGTTCAGTAAACTCTATGAGGTTTTGACCCTTAAATAATTCCATGATATCCTTGTTTTTATTGGATACAAATATATGCATTTATCTACTGACCTCTATAAATTTTAAATTAATACCTGCTTCAGCAAGATTTGGATAATTAGGAGATTCAAAAGCATTAAAATGTTCCGAATTATATTTAGTTGTTCTGTTTCCACGCATAAGTTTATTTTCAAAATAAACACATACTTCAGGAGCAAGAGCTTGTCCATTTTTTTCGGTAGCAGCAATCTCAATTGCTGATATTAGATTTTCTTTACCATCAGTACGCAAAGTTCCTATAGGTAATTGAGAACCCGTAAAAATAACAGGTTTGTCAAGATTTTCAAGCATAAAACTTAAAGCCGAGGCAGAATATGCCATCGTATCTGTACCATGTAAAATTACAAATCCGTCATACTTTTTATAATTTTCTTTTATCAGTTTTACTAATTTTATCCAGACCTCAGGATTTAAGTTTGAAGAATCTATGACAGGAGAAAAAGAAATTGCAGAAAGATTAAAACCAAATCGTTTTAATTCGGGTACCTCATCAAGAATCTGATCAAAATCGAAAGGGGATAATACTCCCGTTATAGAATCTTTGATCATCCCGATTGTACCTCCTGTATAAATTATTAATATAGATTTTGATCTAATATCTTCCATATAGTTTACAACTTAAATAGTTGTTTGGCATTATAAGTAGTTACTTGTGCCACCTCTTCTAATGATATATTCTTAATTTCAGCGATTTTTTGTGCAATATAAAGCACAAAAGCGCTTTCGTTTCTTTTACCTCTTTTCGGAACAGGGGCCAAATATGGTGAATCTGTTTCTAAAACAATATGATTTATATCAATATTATTTACCACCTTATCCAGACCTGAATTTTTAAATGTAACAATCCCCCCGATTCCAATTTTAAAACCCCATTCTATAATTTTTGCAGCCTGATTATTACTGCCGGTAAAAGCATGAAAAACTCCATTAAGTTTTTCATCCATTACTTCATCCATTATTCTAAAAATTTCATCAAAGGACTCCCGGGCATGAATAACAATTGGCAAATTGTGTTTTTTTGCTAAATCTATCTGGTATCTAAAAGCTTCTTCCTGTTGGGTTTTAAATGATTTATCCCAATATAAATCTATTCCAATTTCACCAATTGCATAGAATTTTATTTTATCAAGCCAGTTTTCAACATTTTTAAGTTCTTCCTTATAATTTTCCGTTACTGATGTTGGATGTAAACCCATCATCGGGAAACAAAAGTCAGGATATTTTGCAACAAGATTAAGCAAATGTTCTATTGTTGATTTATCAACATTTGGAAGAAGAACTTTCTCAATACCATTTTCCTGAGCATTTACAATAACCTGATCACAATCAGAATCAAACTCAGGCAAGAATAAATGTGTATGTGTATCAATAAACTGCATAAAAAAAATTGAACGCTGCAAACATAAAAAATTTCTTCATCATAATTCAGGTTCAGCATTTAATTCTAGATATCTTAAAACATTTAATTCTTTTATATGATTATCATTTTAAGTGATACCCCAAAACCAAAAAGGGAGACAAAATTTTGTCTCCCAAATTTTTATTTTAGATAAATTAATTATACAGCACCTTGAGCAAGCATTGCTTCGGCAACTTTAACGAATCCGCCGATATTAGATCCGATAACATAGTTAATAAACCCATCAGAATTTTTACCATACTTTTCGCAGGTAGCATGAATGTCCTTCATAATCTGATGTAATCTTTGGTCAACTTCTTCTCTTGTCCAACTTAATCTTAAGCTATTTTGCGACATTTCAAGACCAGAAACAGCAACACCACCAGCATTAGCAGCTTTTCCGGGACCATAAAGAATCTTATTTTCCAAGTACACTTCAACAGCTTCAGGAACAGATGGCATATTTGCTCCTTCAGAAACTACGAAACAGCCATTAGAAACAAGTGTTTTAGCTTCTTCTTCGTTAATTTCATTTTGAGTAGCACAAGGAAGAGCTACATCACATTTAATTTCCCATGGACGTTTCCCTTCGTAATATTCACAACCGAATTTTTCAGCATATTCTTTAATTCTTCCACGCTTAATGTTTTTAAGTTCCATTACATAAGCTAATTTTTCAGTGTCAATTCCATTTGGATCATGAATAAATCCGGCAGAATCTGATAATGTAACAACTTTGCCACCTAGTTGAGTTACTTTTTCAGTCGCAAATTGAGCAACGTTTCCAGAACCGGAAACAGTAACAACTTTCCCTTTAAAGCTATCACCACGAGTCTTTAACATTTCTTCAGCAAAATAAACAGCTCCATAACCAGTAGCTTCAGGACGAATTACACTACCTCCATATTGTCTTCCTTTACCGGTAAGTACTCCAACAAATTCATTTCTAATTCGCTTATACTGGCCAAACATATATCCTATTTCGCGACCACCAACACCAATATCTCCAGCAGGAATATCAGTATTTGCTCCAATGTGCCTGCTAAGTTCGGTCATAAAGCTTTGACAGAAACGCATTACTTCGTTATCTGATTTTCCTTTAGGATCGAAATCAGAACCACCTTTACCACCACCCATAGGTAGTGTAGTTAAACTATTTTTTAATACTTGTTCGAAAGCTAAGAATTTAAGAATACTTAAGTTTACTGTAGGATGAAATCTTAATCCTCCTTTGTATGGACCTATCGCACTATTCATTTCAACACGATACCCTTTATTAATCTGAATTTCTCCTTTATCATCTATCCAAGAAACTCTAAACAGGATTACTCTTTCCGGTTCTGCTATTCTTTCAAGAACTTTAGCATATTTGTACTTTGGATTTTCCTCGATAAAAGGAATAAGTGATTCGGCTACTTCTTGTACTGCCTGATGGAATTCGTTTTCGTTCGCATTCTTGGCAATAATTTGAGCCATAAATTGTTCTACACGTGGATCCATAATTTTTTTTGTTTTTAGTTTGTAATTTATGGTTTAATGTTAACCTGAGTAATTTATAAATAATCTATTACGAGCTGAAATTAGCTGCTATAATTGAAAATGCTCAAATCTCGCTTCTCACCATAGCTATCCCGATAGTTATCGGGAATGTCTGCGAGGCTCAATTTTGCGCTTTCCAATTCTATTGCTACTTTCAACTCTCATTACAAAGATTCATGAATTAATCAGGCTAACAAACTTATGTAAAAAAAAATTTAAAGAAAATAAGCAGTAATTAAAAAGCCACTGTTAATAAAATAACAGAACCAGCTAGTATACTGAACTTTATAAATAACGGGGCTTTCACATACTATTATCCTGGTATGTGTTTTACAACACTTTCTGATTTGTGTCATAAATATATTGAAGAAATCAACTTGTACATTTTCCCGGGGAGTGGCTTTACAATGCCCATAAACTCTAAGTTTAACAATATTGGCGACACTTTACTCGTTGGCATATTGCATTTTAGACATATTGAATCAATAGGAAGCTCATCGTGATTCTTAAGAATTTCAGTAATTATTTTTTCATCATCACTTAAATTAACGAACAAGTCTCGTTGAACTGCTTTTTTATCTTTTTTCCCAGGCTCCCATCCCAGCAGATATTCTAAATCATCGACCGAAGTTAGCATTGCTGCTTTATTCGTTTTTATTAAATTATTACATCCTTTTGAATAAATGTCTGATAGCCGGCCGGGTACAGCAAAAACATCCCGATTATATGAATTTGCAATATCGGCAGTAATTAAAGAACCTCCTTTTTCGCCGGATTCAATAACAATTGTTGCATCAGACAAACCTGCAATAATTCTGTTTCGTTTTATGAAATTATTTTTGTCACGAATCGACTTAGCCGGAAAATCAGTAATTAACATCCCTTGCTTTAAAATACTTTTTGCAAGTTTTTTATGAGATGCGGGATAAATAATATCTAATCCATGCCCTAGAACCGCTATTGTTAATAACTCGTTAGCTAATGCAGCATGATGTGCTGTTGCATCGATCCCATAAGCCAAGCCACTTACAATTATTGGATTATGTTCATGATCTTTTAGGTCTTTTATCAGTTTCTCGCAAAAAGCAATGCCTTCTGCTGTAGCTTTTCGGGTACCTACTATACTTAGGATTTTCCGAGAATTTAAGTCAACTTTCCCTAATGTATATAATAGTATTGGAGCATCTTCGCAATGTTTTAATCTTTCAGGATATTGTTTATCAAGGTAAAAAATCGGGGTGATTTTATTTTCCCTAATAAAATTAATTTCCTCCTCAGCTTTTGGTAAAACATTAGTGTTTACTATTAAATCAGCAAGTATTGATCCAATACCGGGGATTTTCATCAGTTTCCTTCTTGATTCCTTGAAAACACCTTCGAAACTACCAACATACGAGACCAATTTTTTTGCTGTAATATGTCCAACTTTAGGAATTAAACTAAGAGCAATTTTATATTTTAGATCAGAATTATGCATAGTCATGTAAAAATTTACATGAAATTAATAAAAATATTTTATAAACAAAGAAGGTACCCATCCTGATAACTATCGGGAGAGTACCTTCTAACCATAAACTACAAACTAAAAGTTATATAAATATTAAATAACTCCCTGATCTAACATTGCATTGGCTACTTTTAAGAAACCAGCAATATTTGCCCCCTTAACGTAATCAACATGTCCGTCAGCTTCTGTTCCATATTTAACACAAGCCTCGTGAATATCACGCATTATTTGATGTAATTTTGTATCAACTTCTTCTCTGGTCCAGTTTAATTTCATTGAGTTTTGCGACATTTCTAATCCTGAAGTTGAAACACCTCCCGCATTAGCTGCCTTTCCAGGACCATATAATAATTTGTTTTTCTGAATAACTTCTATTGCCTCTGGTGTACATGGCATATTGGCTCCTTCTGAAATACAAATACAACCATTCTTTACTAACGACTCTGCATCTTCTTTATTTAATTCGTTTTGAATGGCACATGGAAGAGCAATGTCAACTTTTTGTTCCCATGGTCTTTTACCTTCGTAAAACTGTCCACTTTCAAACTCGTATGAATAAGGCTTAACAATATCATTATTAGAAGCACGAAGCTCTAACATATATTCAATCTTTTTGCCTGAAATTCCTTCCGAATCATAAATATATCCGTCAGGGCCTGAAATGGTTACAACCTTTGCTCCTAATTCTGTTGCTTTTAAAGCTGCTCCCCAGGAAACATTACCAAATCCTGATATAGCAACTGTCTTTCCTTCGAACGATTCTCCTTTGGTTGCTAGCATCTCTTTTGCAAAGTATACATTACCAAAACCTGTAGCTTCAGGACGAATTAAACTTCCTCCCCAGTTACGGCCTTTTCCGGTTAATACTCCTGTATTTTCTTTTGCCAGTTTTCTGTACATACCATATAAGAAACCAATCTCACGACCACCTACTCCGATATCTCCTGCAGGAATATCTGTTTCCGGACCTATCATTTTCCACAATTCCATCATGAAACCCT
>JAUWQL010000089.1 GCA_030611105.1 Bacteroidales bacterium | reverse complement strand
AAGTGTAAACCTATATCATGAAAGGACACTTAGTGCAACTTAGTGTCCCGATAACCATCGGGATTGTGACTTAGTGGTAAAATAAATATGAATACGAGAATTTCAAATACTGCAATAATTAAACAAAAAGCACTTGAGCTTGGCTTCTCTGCTGTTGGAATTTCTAGAGCTGACTTCTTAGCAAAGGAATCGAATTTATTAAAAGAATGGTTGGATAATGGTTTTCATGGTGAAATGAATTACATGGAAAATCATTTTGAAAAACGAACAGATCCGAGAAAATTAGTTAAGGGAACAAAATCTATTATTTCAGTTTTGCTTAATTATTACCCGGAAGAATTTCAAGAAGATAATACATATAAAATTTCCAAATACGCATATGGTAATGATTATCATTTTGTTGTAAAAGAAAAATTGTATGATTTATTAGAATGTATTCAAACTGAAATTGGAGATGTAAGTGGTCGTGCTTTTGTGGATTCGGCACCCGTAATGGATAAAGTTTGGGCGACAAAATCAGGATTAGGTTGGATCGGAAAAAACACGAATTTAATCTCAAAGGAATTTGGCTCATTTGTTTTTATTGGCGAATTAATTATTGATTTAGAATTAGATTATGATCATCCCGATAGCTCCCGATATTTATCGGGACGGGAAAAGGATTATTGTGGAACCTGTACAAAATGCATTGATGCTTGCCCAACGAATGCGTTAAGTCCTTATCAGTTGGATGCCCGAAAATGTATTTCATATTTAACTATAGAAAAGGAAGGCGATTTACCTGAAGAAATGAAAGGTAAATGGAAAGACTGGATTTTTGGTTGTGATATTTGCCAGGATGTATGTCCGTGGAATTCAAAACTTATATCACATAATGAGTCAGTTTTTAATATTTCTGATGAATTAGAAAATATGAATAAAGAGGGCTGGTATAATCTTGATAAACCAAAATTTAAGAAGCTTTTTAAAAACTCCCCTTTAGAACGCATGAAATTCGAAGGGCTTAGAAGGAATATTGATTTTTTAGAGTCATGAAAATCACAAAAACATTTTATGCTTTTTTTAGTTTATTCTAATAAAATGCTTTTCCTTTGTTGTAAACAAGCTTTATTTAGTAGCTTTAAATTAAACATTCATTAAACTATTTACAGATGAAAAAGATTATTAGTATTTTATTTATTAGCGTATTTATTTTCGCAAATACAAATGCCCAGGAAAGTAAGGGTAAATATGCTATTGATTTTAATTTTGATCCGGCGGCCATATTTGATGCAAGTGCAGGTTCAATGTTTCAAATGCCGCTTATTAAGGGACGTTATTTTATGTCATCAAGTCTTGCCATTCGAGCTGGTATTGGATTAGGTTTTAGTGGCGATAAGACATACACCAATGTTGATCCGGCAATTGATGATAATATAAAAATTACAAGTTTTTATCTTTCCATCGCTCCGGGAATTGAAAAACATTTTGGAAGCGATAAGTTCCTGGTATATGTAGGAGGAGAAATACCATTTTCAACTTACTCAACCAAAAGAGAAACAAAGGTTGGCGGTACAACAACAGAAGATGAAAACTTTGGTGGAGGATATATAGGTGTTGGATTTAATATTGTAACCGGATTTGATTATTATGTTTTCGATAATTTTTATATAGGTGCTGAGTTTGCTCCGGGTTTTTCTTATCGTAAAAATAAGGAAGTTACTGTTGACGGAACAATTACTCAAAGAGAATCAACCGATTATGATTTTAGCTTAACAGCTACTTCCGGAATACGTATTGGAGTAAGATTCTAAATTGACGCACATAAAACCTGACAGAGTCTTTAAGACCTGTCAGTGTTTATATAGGTTCAGGCACTTAAAACTGAAATATAGAACGCTGATGACACGGATTTTCAAACGCTGATTAAACGGATAAATTATGAATACAATTAATAATGATTAAAATGAAGAAGATACGAATGTTATATCATTTTAGGCACTCTGAGTAGTTACAAATATTGATTTAAAGCATTTATTTCCCAACCCTCTAAATAAGATTTAACCGTTTTTATGCATCTCTTATTGTAATCACAATATTTCTTTTACTTCTTGGACCATCAAATTCGCAGAAGAAAATATTTTGCCAGGTCGATAGTCCCAGTTTCCCATTAATAATTGGAATAGTTTCACTTGGCCCCACAATACCTGCTTTTAAATGTGCATCGCCATTATTATCTTGTGCATCGTGTTCCCAAACTCCCGATGGTATTAATTTTTTTAAAAGATTAACTACATCATTTTGCACGGAATTATCCCAATTTTCCTGAATCATAATTGCAGCAGTAGCTCCCTGAGCATAAACATTAACTATTCCGGTTTTAATTTTACTAAGCGAAATAATTTGCTCAACTTGATTTGTAATGTCATACAAACCATTTTGTTTATCGGTTGATATTTGTATGATTTCTTGCATAATATCTTTAAATTTGATTTGTTCTACATTATAAATTTACAACATATGAATTACAAATCAACGGTATATACATCATTTGATGGAATAAAACTTTCAGGATATATATGGGAGCCTAAAGAAACACCTAAGGCGGTAATTAATTTAGTTCACGGATTTGGCGAACATAGTAAGCGATACGATCATTGGGCTAAACAGTTTAATGAAAAAGGATTTGTGGTTCATGCAATTGATTATCGCGGACATGGAAAATCAGATGGCAGAAGAGGGCATATTAACCAATTTGATGATTTTTTAGATGATATTGATGTTCTGGTTAAAGAATCCAAAAAACTTTATCCTGATTTACCTCAGTTTATTTACGGACATAGCCTGGGAGGGAACATTGTTACTAATTTTATTTTAAAGAGAGAAAATAATTTTAAAGGAGCCGTAATTTCTTCTCCGTGGTATAAACTTTCGTTTGATCCTTCTGCCTTTATCTTGTTTTTTGCCAGAATCATGAATAGAGTTTATCCAAAATTTACGCAAAACTCAAAATTAGATGTAAAAGCATTAACTCACGATAAGAAAATTGTTGAAGCTTATATTGCTGATCCATTAGTTCATGAAAAAATCTCTGCAAGAATGTTTTATGAGATTTACAATGCAGGACGACGGGTACTGGAAAATGCTGATAAAATTATTCTTCCTGTCTTAATTCAGCATGGTAACGATGATAAGATAACATCATATAAAGCAAGTAAAGAATTTGCAGATAAAGCACAAGATTTGAAAAAGGATGTTACTTATAAAGAGTGGGATGGAATGTATCATGAGCTGCATAATGAGATTGAAAAAGATAAGGTCTTTGAGTTTGTAGCTGATTGGATAATGAAAAAACTATAAATAAAAAGTTATTAGCCATTAGCTTTTAGCTATTGGTATTGGTATAAATTTGAACTATAATAAAATGAAGAATTTTAAAAGATTAAAAATTTGGCAAAAAGGAATTTAAATTTGATTAAATAAGGAAGAATTAATTCTTCTGATGAAAATGTTAGATGAAGAGCAAATGATGATTTATGGATTAATGAACAAGCTGAAGGCTAAAAGCTAAAGGCTAATAGCTTTAAAACAATGAAAAATTTTCGCACAATCATACAACCCGAAGCATCTAAGAACAAGATAAGCTACCACACATCGGTTTTGTTTTTAGGCTCATGTTTTACCGAGAATATTGGTGATAAAATGGATGAACTCAAGTTTCCGGTTTTAATAAATCCTTTTGGGGTTTTATACAATCCTGTTTCTGTTCGTAATGCTTTAGAAATTTTAATCGATCAAAAACGGTTTACAGAATCTGATCTTAGTTTTTTTAACGAGCAATGGTTTAGTTTTTACCACGATACGGAGTTTTCAGATACTGATCAGAAAAAAAGTTTAAATAAAATCAATACATCTGTTGAATTAGCTGCAAAACAATTAAAGAACGCCAAATATCTGATCATTACTTTTGGAACAGCCTGGGTTTATAAGTATTTAAAATCAGGCAATGTAGTTTCTAATTGCCATAAAATTCCGGCAAAAGAATTCGATAGATTTAAATTAGGAGTTGAAGATATATTTGTTGAATGGGCCAATCTTATAAATCGATTAAACGAATTAAATAAAAAGTTAAAAATTATTTTTACTGTAAGCCCTGTTCGACACTGGAAAGATGGAGCAGTTCAAAATCAGTTAAGTAAGTCAACTTTGATTTTAGCTATTAATCAATTGAAAAATATATTTGAAAATATAGAATATTTTCCTGCATATGAAATTATGATGGATGATTTACGCGATTATCGCTTTTATGCCGATGATATGCTACATCCGTCAAATATGGCAATTGAATATATTTGGGAACAATTTTCTCAAACCTACTTTGAAAAAGAAACAACAGATATTATTAAAGAAATTGATAAAATCATTCTTGCGAGAAATCATCGCCCATTAAATTCTGATACTGATAACCATAAAAAGTTTTTAAAAAATCAGGTTGAAATAATTAAAAAAATATCTTCAAAATATCCTTATCTGGATTTTGATGATGAGTCTGAATATTTTAAGAATTCATTTATAGTTTAGGCATTCTCTAAAAATTTAATAATTAGCTAAAAAGCCCGAATAGCACGCACCCTGTCTGGGGCAGATTTTGTTTCTGCGATTTGATTGCCAAGTATAATGTGCTGAACCCACGCCGTTGTACTAGTGGACTCGGTTGAACTCCAATAATACCCACTCCCAAAGGCTGTTCCACTGTTTGCTGCTGCTGTAGCATCTATGGTTGCATAATTTTGGTACATTATGTATAATTCTTCTTTGGATGGCAAATACCAGTCGCCATAAGTTTTTCCTCCTTCTGTAACTTTATATTCTGCGCAAGCATTAGCAGCAAAAGTAGCTCCATCATCACCAACAAGACCCAAGCGAGAGATTATAATAATGGTATTCATTTCACCAGAAAGAGGTCCATCACCATTTGCTCGTGTTAAACCATTAGTTCCTGCATGCCATCTCATATTTGAAAGGTCTGATTTAGCACACACTAAACCATGCTGTCCTGTTTCATCTAACCAAAATATTATTCCTCCGCCATAAAAATCACCAATAGCGAGGGTGTTGCCACCACTTGCAGCATCCTTCCATGAGGGTACTCCACTTTCTAATGTTAGTACTTGGTCGTCAGTTCCTTTAGGCAGTCTGGTAAGTTTACTTCCCGATCTGTAATAAATATCACCGTCTGCATCTGAGCCCAACGACATGGTTACATCTGCTAAAGCTGCTCCTGTACTTAACGTTCCACTTGTTACAGTTCCTAAAGATGTAATGTTTCCACTACCTGCCCAGGTCGATAAAGCAGTGTTCTCAACATTCTCCAGACTTAAGATAGTTTTGGTTTCCAATACATTTTTGGGTTGTGGTGTATTGACGTCTGTAGCATATAGAAAAGTACCCGTTTCAAAGTCCGTTTCCATGATTGCTCCTGCAGAATTAACATTTGTCGCATTCGTTACATCAGCATTTGTTTCAATACCACCCAACTTGTCAAATTGAGTATTTGTCATAAGACCGGCATCAGTAGTATTAGCAGCTGGTATGGTTACATTAGTTCCCGTACTGGAATTAATATCTAAGGTAGTTCCTGTTTTAGTTCCAGTAGTAAGATTTGTTGCCACATTAACTTCCGCCCCGGTAGCAATTCCATCTAATTTTGTTGCATATGTTGCAGTCATTAAACCTTTTTGAGAACTTGTTGCATCTTGAATATCATCAGTCCCGTTGATATGGCTTGCTGCATGAGATGTTGGAGTTCTGGTATCTGACAGTCTCGAATCATTACCTTCTGTAACTGTTCCAGCAACATTGCCAAAATCTTTATTGAATGCTGTATTTTTCGTGAAGGCAGATTCATAGTTTCCAAAATTAGAAATCTGGCTTTCTGCAATTGAAATACCTGTACTTTTATCCCATGCACCAAAAACCGGATCGGTTTCAGTATAGCTTGTTAAATATCCAACTGTTGAATGGTCATCCCAATTGTAAGCAGCATTCCAGTTTGTGATATTTGTTGATGTTATATCGTTTGCCGCATGTGCATCAAAAACCGGGTCGGTTTCATTTGTAAGGTAATTTAACAAGTCCGGGGTGTTTGTAAGATTGTTATAATCACCATCAAAATCGTCAGTTACATCGGTATCGTAGTTACTTAAGTCAGGTGTATTGCTTAAGTCATTGTAATCACCGCTAAAAGTATTTTCTGCAGTTTTTGCATGTAATGCATAAGGAACTGATAACATTTGTGATGTTCCCATTAATTGATAGTTGGATTGTCCTGCCTGATCCATCATTATCTGAACAAAAAAAGTGTTACTACTCCAATTTATGGCTGTAAAATCATCGTTTGAGATTCCTGTTCCAATATTCAGGTTTACCAGCCCAAATTGATTGGTTGTTGTTGTAAATGTTTCGGTATATATAGAAGTGCCTGTTGTGCTTCCTTGCAATATACTTATTTGAAACGAAATATTTTGATTGTCTAATATCTGTCCACTGCCGTCTCTTGCTATGGCTTGGTATTTAAAACTCTGTGGTGCTTGTGCATAAATGCTTGCACTTAACAACAATGCTAAAAATGTGTATATTATTTTTTTCATTTTTTAAAATTTAATGTTTTACAATTTTATAAGTTTTTATTTCTTTATTGTTTGTACTTACTTTTAGAATGTAAATGGCAGGATGGTAATTCTGCATATCAAGTGTTTCTTTTCCTGATGAAAAATCTTTTTGCATAATTAATTTTCCGTTTAAGTCAAAAAGGTTTATTTGAAATTCTTTTTGTTGGTCTGTTTTTACTTCTACGTTTAAATAATCGCTTGCAGGGTTAGGGTAAACAGTAATATTCATTTCCAAACCGGGAATTTCGTTTATAGTAGTTACAGTTAACTTACTTTGGTGAAATCCTTGTGTAAGTATATTGTTCGTGCCCGAAACATTTTCAATTATCGGTTCGCCAATTGTCCAACTTAGTGAGCCGATTGTAGTTTCACTGTAATCGCCGGATGTGGCAATTACTTCTTGTGCATTTGTTCCCAGATAAAAGGAACTTATTACGAATGTCAATAATAGTATCTTTCTCATTTCATCTATTTCTGATTTGTATCTTATGAATGCTAACTTAAGGATTGAGAAAATGATTTGTTCATAAAACAACAAGTCGATAACTCATCATAAAAATTTCCAGAAAAAATACAAACTATAAACTAGCCAACTACTTAGTTTGGTCAAACAAAGTGACTGACAGGGATGATTTTTTCCAATAAATGATTTACTAATTGTCTTTTAAAGTCATAAGTAGAAAAGTTATTAAAAATGTTTCGCACTTGTTCTAATGTAACTTGTAGTGCGAAACATCAATTAATTAATTTTTAATTATTCTCTTACATCGTTATTAAAAAATTGACTTTCTAAATTAATAAATAATTTAGAAACGCTTGAACCTTTTGCCCCTTGAGCCATTGTAGACAAAAATGCTCTTCCTGATTTGCCGCTTTGATCAGCTTTTTTCCCCTCAGCTATATCAATATCGCTTGACAATTGGAAAAACACGATTAAAGTTGCTTGACCTTCAACGATTGAATTAAAAGATACTTCTTCTCCGGATGGAGTAACAACATTAAATTCTGGCATTTTATATCCAATCATATAATCAGATTTCTTAAGCTTCATTTCTTTACTACTTGCTTTTCCTTCTTTTCCCTTTTTTACATAAGTTTTTAAATGATTTTGAAGGGCTTCTTTATCAACACATAATTTTGCTCCAATATCATAATTTTGACTTAGTAAACGATAGCCTTGTGTAACGCAAATTCCATTTTTATCAAATAGCATAAAAGTTTCTTTCAGATTTTTATCATTCCCTAAAGTAACTAAGAATTCAGGTTTGCCTGAAAATATTTCTTCGGCAATATTTATTAATTCAGGAGTATAATAAAATTCAAGGTTTGGATATTGACTCTCGTCTAATGTTGGATTTTTTTCTCCAATACCTATAACAACAACCTTTGGCGCTAATTTGCTTATTTGTGCAAAAATAGTAGAACTTCCTAAAGATAGAATTGCTATGAATAATAAATTTTTAAGTTTCATGATTTAATCTCCTATTTTAAAGTTTAAGTAAAAATTTCTGTGAAACTACATTTTTATTTTATTATCAATTAATAGATTTTGATGAGTAGTTAAAAAATGTTGATAAAACAAAAAAAGGGAATCAAAATCATTGACTCCCTTTTCCAATTATATAAATCTTTTTTAAATTTCTTTTATTAGATATAAGTATACTGCAAAATGATCACTATAACCATTTTTGTATACACCTCCCGCATGGGTTCGCTTAGGATAGCCTTTATATCTTCCTTCCTCTTCTTTTAAGAAATCTTTGTCAAAAATTAATGTTTTATATAGTTTAAATGTTGTTTTATCATCTCCAAGCAAAGGATATGAAACTATCATCTGATCAAAAAGATTCCATTTGTCTCTATAGGCTAGCGAACCAATTCCTTTTTGAAATAATGGATAAGTGGCATTAAATAATTCTCCCGGGCCGGTTTCTTTTTCTTCTTTTTTGGCTTTTAAATGTTTTGTTAAACTTTCATCATTAGGATCATCATTAAGATCTCCCATAATAATAATTTTGGCATTTTCATCTTCGGCCATAATAGAATCAACTAAAGATCGGCATAAATCAGCAGCTGCATTACGTTTGGGTTTGCTTCGTTTTTCTCCTCCATAACGAGAAGGCCAGTGATTTACAATAAAATGCATCTTTTCTCCGGCTAAAATCCCGGATACTACCAACTGATCTCTGGTATAGAAATCATCCATGCCTTCAATTTTTAATGTTGCCGATACACTGTTTGTTACTTTAAAGATTGAAGGTTGATACAATAATGCAACATCAACTCCTCTACGATCCGGCGATTCGTAATGTACAATTTTGTAATTATAATTTTTAAGTGCAGGTGTATTTACTAAATCTTCAAGAACAGTACGATTTTCAAGTTCAGAAACTCCAATTATTACAGGTGCGGTTTTTGTTAAATCAGCACCTATTTGTACAATAACTTTCGACATGTTTTTCAACTTTGAATAGTATTTTTTTGAGTTCCATTTCTTTTCTCCTTCAGGAGTATATTCAAAATCTTTCTTATCGGGAGTATCTAATGTGTCAAATAGATTCTCGAGATTATAGAATGCGATGGTGGCTACCTTATATTGTTTTTCTTGAGCACTTAAATTAAATACAGAAAACAAAAAAGAAAAAACCACCAAAAAACCAACTTTAATTATAAAAATATTCTGTTTCATAGTATTGATTTATAAATTGTTGGTAATTGTATGAAAAAATTTCGGAAGTTAAAAACTAAGTGTGTATTTTTACGTTCCTTTCCTCAAAATTAAGGTTGTTTTTTTAAAGTTAAAAATTGATAACATATAAACTAAATATTTAATTAACCTAAACAAATGAGACATCTTGCATTATTTTTTGTTCTCTCTTTGTTTTTAGCTTTCTCATCTCTGGCTCAGACAGGTTCTGTTCAGGGGATAATAATTGATAGTAAAAGTGCTCGGCCTATCGAAGGTGTATTTATTCAGGTAAATGGCACATCTATTGAAGCTTATACAGATAACAAAGGAGAATTTATTTTAGAAAATGTTCCGGTTGGAACGGGAACATTAATTTTTACCGGCACTGATTATGAACCTAAACAATTAGAGTTTGAGTTGAGTATGGAAGAGGTTCTTAATATCGGATCAGTTGACCTTATTTATACTTATGGAAACATTTCAGATGATCTTCCTATGGTTGTGCTTGAAGAATCTGATTTAGAAGAAGAAAGCTCTCAGGCGATGAGCGGATTACTTCATTCTTCCGATGATGTTTTCTCGCAAATTGCAGCTTATACTTTTGGAGCAGTGCGTTTCAGGACTCGAGGCTACGATTCTGAAAATTCAGCAATATATTTCAATGGTATAGAAATGAATAATATTGAAACAGGAAGACCTAAATATTCTGACTGGGGTGGATTAAATGATGTCCTACGAAATAAAGAAATTTATTTTGGACAGGATAATAACGACCTTTCACTATCATTTTTAGGCGGTGGAGCAAATTTACTTACACGACCCTCTGGTTACAGACCAGGAATAAAAATTTCGTATATGTCTAGGCTCTCAAATTATAAAAACCGTGTAATGGCTACGGCATCTACGGGCTTAATGGATAATAATTGGGCATTTACAATATCTGGTTCTCATCGTTGGGCACAAGAAGGATATGTTGATGGAACATTCTACGATGCATCGGCATATTTTATTGCTGCCGAGAAAATAATTAACGAAAATCATACTGTTGCATTAACAGCATTTGCCACACCAAATAAACGGGGTAAACAAATAGGTTCAACACAAGAAGCATACGATTTAGCCGGATCAAATTATTACAATGCTAACTGGGGTTACCAGAATGGTGAAGTAAGAAATGCAAGGGTAGCTAACACAATGAAACCTTATATTATGCTTAATCATTTATGGACTATAAATGAAAAGATGGATCTTAATACATCGGCTTCGTATTTTTTTGGAAGAGATGGAAATACAGCCTTGAACTGGGGCGATGCTCCCGATCCTCGTCCTAATTATTATAGAAATCTGCCATATTATAATCGTAATGATGAATTTTATGAAGGATGGATTCAACAACAAGTTGACTGGGACGGTATGTATCAGGCTAATAGTGATGAATACTACTTAGTAGAAGATTTGGATGGTGTTGAAGGAAATGATTATTATGGAATTCGATCAAAATTTATGATCGAAGATCGAAGAATTGATCATTCACAGATTTCTGCAAATATGAAATTTAATTATGAATTTAACGAGGATCTTAACTTCCTGGCTAATATAAACTACACAAATTATAAAGGAAGACATTTTAAAGAAGTAAGTGACTTGCTTGGTGGAGAGTTTTGGTTTGATATTGATAAATTTGCCGAAGGAGATGTTGATAATCCTGATCAGTTACAAAGCGATTTAAATAATCCAAACAGGATTACTACTGTAGGTGATGTATTTGGATATGATTATGATGCGAATATTAATCGTATTGGAGGTTTGGTTAAAGCAGATTACACTTTAGATAATAATTTAGATTTATATCTTGGTGCAGGTTTAATAAATACATCTTTTTACCGAACTGGTAATATGAGAGTAGGTAAATTCCCTGATGAATCGTACGGCGATTCTGAAAAACAAACCTATTTAAATTATAGTTTTAGTGGTGGTTTAACTTACAAAATTACTGGTCGGCATATTGTTTATGCAAATGGTTCTTATTTAACTCGTGCTCCTTATTTTGATGACGCGTATGTTTCACCGCGTACGAGAGATCATTTGATTGATGGCTTAACCGACGAAAAAATTATGAGTTTTGATGTTAACTACTTAGCAAGATTACCATATATTACTGGAAGATTTTCTGCATTTTATACTACCTTTAAAGATCAGGTTGATGTGATGAGTTTTTATCACGATGGTTATAAAAGTTTTGTTAACTATGCTATGACTGACATTGATAAAAAGCATTTTGGATTGGAACTTGGAATTGAAGGTAAAGTAACATCAACCATAACTGTTTCTGGTGCTGCATCACTTGGCCAATATACCTGGGATTCTCGTCCTAATGTGAGTATTACTAGAGATAACGATTCTGAATCTCTTGCAACTAATGAAACTGTTTATGTTAAAAATTATCGTGTAGATGGAACTCCTCAAACGGCTCTTTCTGTTGGTGTAGGGTACAGGGCTCCTAAAAACTGGTGGATTAACATTGATGCAAATTATTTTGATAATACTTACCTGAGTTTTAATCCTGCACGACGAACAGCCGGGGCAGTTGAGGGTTTAGATTTAAATTCAGACCTTGTTGATGAGATTTTAAGTCAGGAAAGATTACCAAGCTCATATACCCTTAATTTGAAGGGCGGAAAATCATGGAGATTTGATAAATATTACTTGAGCCTTTTTGTTGTTGTAAATAATGTTTTGGATAACCAGGAAATAATTACCGGTGGGTATGAACAACTTCGCTTCGATTACGAAGATAAAGATGTAAATAAATATCCGGCTAATTATTTTTATATGTATGGCCGAACATATATGTTAATATTAACCCTAAGTTTTTAAATAGAAAAAATAAAAAATAATATATCATGAAAAAGTATAATGGATTTTCAAGAATTATGACATTAATAGTTGCAATGGCTGCTATTATGTTTGCATGTGTTGATGATGATTTTGACACACCTCCAATATCTGAGATACCTGTAGGGGATGTTTATACTATTGAACAAATTAAAACTCTTTATGAAGATAGTGCTGAGTATTTAAATACAGGGACTGGTGACGCATACTTATTCTCAAGAGATGCCTCAATATACGGTACAGTTACAATGGATAACGAAACTGATAATAGTTATCGAACATTTTACATTCAAGATGCGACAGGTGCTATAGCAATTTATCAAGATGTTTCGGGGGGAGCTTATATTGGCGATTCTGTTAGAATTTATCTGAAAGATTTAGTAGTTATGAAATACTCTAATCTATTCCAGTTAAACTCAAATAATGGTGGTGGAGTTAATGTTGATGATAATCTTATTAAACAAGGAACTAACAATAAAAGAACTCCGGAACTTGCTACAATCGATCAAATAAACAATGACAAAGAATATTATCAGGGGAGATTAATTGTTATTAATGATGTTCAATTTGTTGATACTGATACTTCAAAAACATATGCGAATCCAGCCGATTTAGAAACTGAAAACAGATTACTTCAGGATAGCACGGACAATCAAATTTTAGTAAGAACTAGTGGTTATGCAAATTTTGCGGGCGCTGCTGTTGCCAAAGGAAGCGGTTCAATAATTGCCATTGTTGGTCAGTATAATAATGATATGCAACTTTACATAAGAAGGCTTGGCGAAGTGGAAATGGAAAATGTAAGATTTGATGTTACTCCAGGTGGTGGTGATGGTTCAGGAACTTTCGACAATCCTTATGATGTTGCAAGAGCAATATCTAACAATTCTGGAGAGAATGTTTGGGTAGAAGGATATATCGTTGGTGTTTATGAAACAAAAGATGCGGCGGGTAATGATCTTGCAGAATTTGTTCCTTCTTTTACGGCTCCTTTTTATACGGATGCTAATATGATTATTGCAGATTCAGAAACAGAAACTGATATTGCGAATTGTTTAATTGTACAGTTAACAAGTGGAGAAATTAGGAGTACCTTAAATTTAGTTGATAATGGCACAAATAAGGGAAAGCAGGTTAAAGTATATGGCGATTTAACAACATACTTTGGAGATGAAGGACTAAAAAACACTTCTGGATATTGGTTAGATGGAGCTGGGATGATTCCTGCAACTGGGTTCTTTGAAGAAGATTTTGCGAATGATTTAGGAGACTTTAGTCAGTATAGTGTGACAGGTACATCTCAGGTATGGGAACACAGTTCTTCTTATAAATGTGCTATGATGACTGGATATGATGGATCAAGGTACGAAAATAATGATTGGTTGATTTCTCCAGCACTTGATTTAACTGGTAGAGCAAATGTAACCTTAAGTTTTGTTCATGCAATTGGGTATGGAAATTATACCGGTATAGATGATGAATTAAAAGTTTTTGTTTCTGAAGATTATTCAGGATCTGGAGATCCATCGTCAGCGACTTGGGTTGAATTGACTTTTTCAATGCCAGCTGATTTAAATGATTATTTTGTATGGACAAATTCTGGGGAAATTTCCCTTACAGCGTATGATGGTAAAAGTGATATATATTTTGCTTTTGATTATAATTGTGGAACAGTTAATGCCTCCACATGGGAAATTAAAGATGTTGTTGTAAGTGAAGGATCAAAGTAATAAGGAACATAATTAAATTTAACATCCGATGCATTTTGCATCGGATGTTTTTTTATAAGTACAACGAGCAGGAATGTGTGTTAATTGTTCTAGTCATTGCGAGGGAGTGTAATGACCGAAGCAATCTTTTTATGTCTGGGGTAATGGTTGCAGATTACTTCTCTTCGCTCGTAATGACTGCTATTGAAAAAGGTAATGAATTAAAGAAAGTAGGTCTTATATAACTATTTTATTTGATAAGTCATTCCATTCAGGGTTAATGCTATTTATTAAAACTTCTTTCTTTTTTCGCGATCCGGCTTTTATTTGTTTTTCACGAGCAATAGCATCGCCAATTAAAAAGAACGATTCGAAATAAACCAATTTGCTTAAGTTGTATTTTGCAGTAAATGATTTGGGATTGATTTTTCCTTTATGTTCTTTTAGTCTGCGCTCTAGGTTGTTAGTAATCCCGGTATATAAAACAGAATTGTTTATATTACACATGATGTAAATATAACCACCTGTTTGTTTTATCATAAATCATTTGTTTAATATCCTTTCCAAATCTTCAGGAGTATCAATCCCAACTGAATCAAAATTGGTTTTTGCAACTCTGATTTTGTAACCATTTTCAATCCACCGCAGTTGTTCCAACGATTCGGCTATTTCCAGGGGAGATTGTTCCAGCTTTGTTAATTCCTGCAAAGTTTTTGCTTTATAGGCGTACATTCCAATATGACGATAAAATTCGTACTTATTTATCCATTCAGTTTTTTCTGTATTTCGGATAAATGGTATAGGCGAGCGGCTAAAACAGATGGCATTCATATTATTATCAAAAACTACTTTTGGTTTGTTTTCATCAAATATCCCATCAGTTTTTTCAATTTTTTTAATCAGCGTTGCAATCTCTGTTTTTTCATTATCAAAACAAGATTTAATTTCTTCTATTTGTTCCGGTTGAATAAAAGGTTCATCTCCCTGGATATTTATTACAACATCAAAATTTTCATTTCTCTCATTTTGAATTATATCAATGGCTTCAGCGAGCCTGTCTGTACCACTCCGATGATTTTCTGAAGTCATTACAACCTTTCCTCCAAAACGCCTGACTTCTTCTGCAATTCTTTCATCATCGGTGGCAACATAAACATATTCTAAAGCCTTTTTGGCTTGCTCGTAAACTCTTTCAATCATCGTTTTTCCGTTAATATCAGCTAAAGGTTTCCCGGGAAATCTTGTAGATGCATATCGCGAAGGAATAATACCAATAAATTTCATGCGTTAAATATTTGCGTTTATACAAAATTACAATTTAATCATTAAAAAAATGAATTAAACTTTAAACTCTAAACTTTGAACTCGAAACTAATGTTCTGCCTTAATGACAGCTGAATTTTATTAGAGATTACCTTAAATATTGTTAAAAAAATGCGATTACAAATTTAAAATTGTAATTTTGTCATATCTTAAAAAAAAGTGAAATTTAAAACTGAATTTCAATGGATGTTCAGAAAATTAAACAACGATTTGGAATAATTGGAAATTCGCATGATTTAAACCGTGCAATTGATATTGCTGCACAAGTTGCACCAACAGATCTTTCCGTTTTAATTACCGGAGAAAGTGGAACAGGGAA
>JAUWQL010000091.1 GCA_030611105.1 Bacteroidales bacterium | reverse complement strand
ATAAAACAAATATATTTATTAGATTATTTAATGCAAATTATTGTTGAAAAAAACAGCCTCCTTTTTGTCCACTTGAGAACATTGTGTTAAAAACAGCCTCCTTTTTGTCTATTATACCAAAAAAGCGCACTTATACAAGTACGCTTTACAAATATTTTATAAAAAATTACATGCAATGTAAATACTTCATAACTAATTCCCTTAAGTCTTCCTCTTTGCCATACAATCTTTCACTCAAGTCTTTATCTTCATAAGATTTAAGTTTTTTAGCTATTTGGTCAATACTTCCAGCAGGAAATATTCCTTTCTTTTCGAAAAATTTTCTTTTTTCAATTAATGTATCTGCTGATTCCCAACAAGATTGTGGCAGACATTCTAATTTTGCTAATTTGTCTTTATGAGCATCATCAAAAATGTTAACATCCATGTACAATTTTTCGGCTATTTCTAATGCATTAGGCATTTCTAAACCATGCTGAGCGGCAACAATAATACCTGCCATATATTGATAAATATCAGCTGAACCATCGCCTGATCTTATCTCAACAGTTTGTTTTCCCGGAACATAAGGAATAACTCCCGTTTCCTGTGGATTTGCATCTTTTATCATACTTGTATCAGCAATCCATCCAAGAGGAACTCTAATAAGAACGGAACGGTTACTGTCGCCCCAGCAAATATTTGTTGGAGCTTCCTGGTGAGGTACTAAACGTAAATATGAAGTTGGAATGGTATTCCCAAAAGCGGTTAGTGGTGAAGCAAGGTCTAAAATACCGGCAATCATCTTCCTGGCTACATCGCTTAATTTACCACCTTTAACCATAACATTTTCACCATTTTTTTCTAATTGCATGTGAATATGAAGTCCGCTACCGGCTTTACCTACAGTGATTTTTGGAGCAAAACTAATATTTACACCATATTCATCGCCAAGCATTCTTAATATCCATTTTGCAATTACTAATTGATCAACTGCATCCTGAGGATCAACAGGCAGAAATTCAATTTCTTGTTGTTCAAAAAGCTCATCACCACTAATAAAATTTCCAACTTCAGAATGTCCGTATTTAATTTGACCACCACATTGAGAAATTAAGCTCATAGCATCTTTTCGAATATGCCCATTTTTAGTAAATGGAGGAGATGCATGATATCCTTTTTGATCAACACCAGGATACAGATCTTCTTTCTCGCTTACAACATAATATTCCAGCTCGCCCATTGCTTTGAAATCGTAACCGGTTGATTTACGAAATTCTTCAATTGCTTTTCTTAAGATATGTTCAGGTGCATTTTCCAGCGGTAATCCATCACGAGTATAAAAACTGCATAAAATATCTAATGTAGAATACTCCGAAAATGGATTAACAAATGCTGTTCTAAAACGAGGGATTACATACAAATCACTTGAGCCGGCTTCGATATAAGAAAATAAGCTTGATCCATCAACACGTTCTCCTGTTGATAATAAATCTTCTAAATGCTGCTTACTATTGATAACAAAATTCAATGATTTTAATTTACCATCTTCACCAACATAACGAAAATTGACCATTTCAATCTCGTTTTCTTCAATAAAATAAATAATATCCTGGCGTGTAAATTCCGATGCTGGTTTCTTTAGAAACTGAACCAGTGGGTTTGGATTTAATCTTATCTCTAATTCTTTCATTTGTAAATAATTTTGTAAAACATTAATATAATGCTTATTATAATTCTTCTTTCTTAGGGTTGCTTTTTTTGTTACTCACTCCCACAAGCCATCCCTTAACCTGCTCGTGAACCTTCATGTGTTTGTTCTCTATACAAAAGCTCCAGCATAATAATTATTTTCTTTCTTATTATTATGTTTATAAAAATCATGAAGGTTTCATATTGTAGTTTTTATTATTAAAAAAGGACTACTAAATTAATGAGAAATCTTTAAAAATCAATAGTCTGTAGTCCTTTTTAAATATGTTTTTAAATACAAATTGTATTAATATCTGATTATCAGCCTAAAAATTTAATTATTTTAATCCGGCAATTCGTTCCTCCAAAACTTTAATCTTAGCTTCGGCATCATCCCTTTTTTGCTTTTCAATGTTTACAACTTTTTCAGGAGCGCTCTGAGTAAAACGTTCATTGCTCAATTTTCTCATCACAGATGTTAAAAATCCTTTATTGTATTCCAACTCATCGTTCAGCTTTTTTAATTCTTCTTCAACATTTACCAAATCGCCTAATTCAATATAAAATTCGGCAGATTTTACCATAAAAGAAACGGCACCATCAATTTTAATTTTTGTATTTTCAATAGATGAAAGGTTTGCCATCTTCGTTATACAAGAGCCATATTCTTTACTATATTCACCCTTAACTTTTAACGATAGAGTTTCTTTTTGAGCTATATTGTTTTCATTACGTACATTACGTACTCCGGAAATGATTTCTTTAATTCGTTCAAAAGTTTCAATAATTTTTTTATCAAAAGATTCTGCCTCCGGCATTTTCTCAATCATCAAACTTTCTCCATCTTTACGCTCTTCCATTAGTTGCCATATCTCTTCAGTAATAAATGGCATAATAGGGTGAAGTAATTTTACAAGAATATCAAAAAATTCAAGTGTTTGCTCATACGATTTTTTATCAATAGGCTTTTGATAAGCCGGCTTTACCAATTCCAGGTACCACGATGAAAACTCATCCCAGAACAATTTGTAAACAGCCATTAAAGCATCTGACAACCTAAACTTTTCATAAAGATTATTTATGTTTTTTATTTCGCTGTTTAACCTGTGCTTGAACCATTCAACTGATTTTTTTGATGATTCCGGTTGTTCTAAATCTTCATCAACTTGCCAGCTTTTTACCAAACGGAATGCGTTCCATATTTTATTCCCAAAATTTCGTCCTTGTTCAGTTAAACTTTCATCGAATAGCAAATCACCGCCAGCAGGCGAACACAAAAGCATTCCAACCCTTACACCATCGGCACCGTATTTTTTCATTAATTCAATTGGGTCTGGTGAATTACCCAAAGATTTTGACATTTTACGACGTAATTGATCGCGAACTATTCCTGTTAAATAAACATTCTTAAAAGGCTTTTCGTTTTTATATTCATATCCGGCCATTATCATCCGTGCTACCCAAAAAAAAAGAATTTCCGGTGCAGTAACAAGATCATTTGTAGGATAATAATAATTAAAATCTTTATTATCGGGATCGTTAATTCCATCGAAAACTGAAATCGGCCATAACCAGGATGAAAACCATGTATCTAAGACATCTTCGTCCTGTCTTAAATCATTCAGAGTTAAATTCTGATTTCCTGATTTTTCTTTTGCCAGCTCAACAGCTTCATCGGCAGTATTTGCTACAACATAACCACTTTCAGGCAAATAATACGCAGGTATTCGCTGCCCCCACCATAACTGGCGAGAAACACACCAATCCTTTACATTTTCCATCCAGTGTTTGTGAGTGTTTTTATATTTTGCCGGATAAAACTGAATATTATCATTCATCACATTTTCTAATGCCGGTTTAGCTAAATTTTCCATTTTTAAGAACCACTGCATTGAAAGTTTAGGTTCAATAGCAACATCAGTTCTTTCCGAATATCCAACTTTATTTACGTAATCTTCAATTTTCACAATATGTCCGGCTTCCTCTAAATCTTTAACAATAAGTTTTCTGGCTTTAAATCGATCTTCGCCAATATAAAGTTGAGCACTTTCATTCATTGTTCCATCATCATTGAAAATATCAATCGATTCAAGATTATGCTTATCTCCTATTTCGTAGTCGTTAATATCATGTGCCGGTGTAATTTTTAGTGCCCCTGTGCCAAATTCCTTATCAACATATTCATCTTTAATAATTGGTACAGAACGGTTTATCAAAGGAACCAACACTTTTTTACCGTGCAGATTCTTAAATCTATCATCTTCGGGATGGACACAAACAGCAGTATCGCCTAAAATAGTTTCAGGGCGAGTTGTCGCAATAGTAACAAAACCATCTTCTCCTTCAATTTTATAGCGAACATAATATAATTTCGACTGAACTTCTTTGTAATTTACTTCTTCATCAGAAACTGCAGTTTTTGCCTGAGGATCCCAATTTACCATACGAACTCCGCGATAAATCAATCCTTTATTATATAAATCAACAAAAACCTTGATTACACTTTCCGACATATCATCATCCATGGTAAATTTTGTACGATCCCAATCACAAGATGCTCCAAGCTTTTTTAATTGTTCCAAAATAATACCACCGTGTTTCTCTTTCCATTCCCATGCATGATCAAGAAACTCTTGTCTCGACAAGGTGTTTTTATCAATACCTTCATCCTTTAGTTTAGCAACAACTTTTGCTTCTGTAGCAATAGATGCATGATCTGTTCCCGGAACCCAACACGCATTTTTCCCTTGCATACGAGCACGACGGACCAGTATATCCTGAATCGTATTATTCAACATATGTCCCATATGTAAAACACCCGTAACGTTTGGTGGCGGAATTACAATGGTATATGGCTCTCTGTCATCAGGTTCAGAATGAAAAAAACCTTTTTCCATCCAATATTTATACCACTTATCCTCTGTTGATGACGGATCGTATTTTGCAGGAATTTCCATTTCTATGCTATTTCTATTATTTATTCTATTTCATTTCAAAAAGTCTGTAAAAATATAAATTTATTCCCAAAATCCTTTTCTTTGTGACCAGAATCATAATCAATCTTAAGATAAATATTTAATAACATATTTAAATCTGCCAATAAAAACTAACTTTGTATGTTACTTTAAAAATAGCAACAATGAAAAAAATATTAATTAGCTTATTATTTGTTGGTCTTGTGGTTTCTTCAGCATATTCACAAAAGGAAATAAATACTAACCAGGATACTCAAGATATTCCTGAAATTTATTTCGAAAATACAACACACGATTACGGAAATATTAAATACGGTAGTGATGGTTTATGTGAGTTTGCATTTAAAAATACAGGAAAAGAACCATTATTATTAACAAATGTAAAAGCTTCGTGTGGTTGTACTACTCCAACATGGCCAAAAGAACCTATCAAAAAAGGAAAAAAAGGAACAATTGTAGTTAAATACAATACAAAAATTATCGGATCTTTTACAAAAACAATTAGAGTATATTCTAATGCTAAAACGTCTCCGGTTACTCTAAAAATTACCGGAACAGTTTCTAAAACTACAGTTGAATAAAAAAAGACAAAGAACTAATTTTATTGATTTAAAATAAATCTACCATGCCACAAATTTCAGACAAGGGACACATGATGCCTGCATCACCAATCAGAAAATTGGTACCTTATGCAGAAGAAGCAAAAAAGAAAGGTCATAAAGTTTATTACTTAAATATTGGTCAGCCGGATATTCCAACTCCCGAAGTAGCTTTAGATGCTATTAAAAATATTACCGAAAAAGTTATTGAATATAGTCATTCAGCAGGAAACGAGTCGTATCGTAGAGGTTTAGCAAAATATTATCAGGGAGTTGATATTGATGTTGATCATACTGAAATGTTAATTACAACAGGAGGGTCAGAAGCAATTACTTTTGCATTCTTATCTACTTTAAACCCTGGTGATGAAGTAATTATTCCAGAACCATTTTATGCAAATTATATTGGATTTGCTGTTTCTGCCGGAGTAGTAGTTAAACCAATTACATCATCAATTGAAACTGATTTTGCTTTACCTGCAATTGAAGAGTTTGAAAAACTAATCACGCCAAAAACGAAAGGAATTGTAATTTGTAATCCTAACAATCCAACTGGTTATTTATATTCAGAATCGGAATTACAACAACTAAAGACATTAATCGAAAAATACGATTTGTATTTATATTCAGATGAAGTATATCGTGAGTTTTGTTATGATGGAAACTCTCATTTTTCTGCAATGCATTTAAAAGGTATTGAGCAAAATGTTATCATGTTAGACTCAGTATCGAAACGTTATAGTATGTGTGGTGTTAGGATTGGTGCCTTAGTTACAAAAAATAAAGATGTAATTAATGCGGCCATGAAATTTGCTCAGGCTCGGTTATGCCCACCATCATTCGGACAATGGGCTAGCGAAGCTGCATTAAACACTCCAGACGATTATTTTGAAGAAGTTTATAACGAATATATCGACAGAAGAAACTTTATGGTTGAAGCCCTAAATAAAATGGAAGGTGTTTATTGCCCAATGCCAAAAGGAGCTTTTTACACCGTTGTAAAACTTCCAATTGATGATGCCGATAAATTTGCACAGTGGATTTTAGTCGAGTTTGAATATAAAAAGCAAACCGTTATGGTGGCTCCGGCTACAGGATTTTATGCAACACCCGGCTTAGGTAAAAACGAAGTTCGTATTGCCTATGTTCTTAAAAAAGAAGATTTAGCCAATGCAATGGAAACTTTAGAAGTTGCTTTAAAAGCTTATCCTGGAAGAACAATTTAAAATTACAAAACTATATTTAACTAAACATCCGAAGTTTTAAAAACTTCGGATGTTTTTGCATGTACATCAGGCATTCCTGCCTGATGGCAAAATTTCTTAATCAAACTTTTTTTTCAAAACACAGGAATGTGTGTTGTACTTTTATTCAAAATCTTTATAAATCAGATATTTTTTTCGAATCTTTTTAAACTTTTCTAAATTTGATTGCCAGCTTTCCCTAATTTCTTCAGCACACTTCCCTTGAATAATTTGCTCCTTTAATTGATTATTCCCTGAAATATTATAAAAGAAAGAATTGAAAAATTCTTCCTGATTTTCTACATTTTGATATCCAAAAAGAATCCATTCCAAATTAATTTTTTTCTGAGCAATAAGATCATTTATATCTATATTTCTTAAATCTATGCCATAGCATCTTTTATCACGGTGCTTTGGATTCTTACTTGCACCATTAATACTTCCGGGAATAAATGTAAATTCTGCATTTTTCAGATCGGGTCCGCCAAAAACCTGAAAAGGAAATTTCGTTCCACGGCCAACACTTAAATTTGCACCTTCGAAAAATCCTAACGATGGATACAAATAAACAGAAAGCATATTCTGCAAATTCGGTGATGGATTTACAGGTAATTCATACAAAGAATCATGTGTGTAATTTGTACAAGGAATAATACTCAACTTGCATTTCATTTCATCTTTTAACCAGTCTTCTCCATTTATCATTTGAGCGTATTCGGCAATCGTCATTCCATGGACGATCGGAACAGGATGCATTCCAACAAATGATTTATAAATAGTATCCAGAATCGGGCCATCTACATAAAATCCATTTGGATTAGGTCGGTCTAAAATCAACATCTCAATATTCATTTCAGCACAAGCTTCCATAACAAAATGCATTGTAGAAATGTAAGTATAGAAACGAACCCCAACATCTTGCAAATCGAAAACAACTAAATCAATTCCTTCTAAATCCTTTAAATCAGGCTTCTTACTACTGCCATATAATGAAATTACAGGCAAACCTGTTTTTTCATCTACATAATTCTTTACATACTCACCTGCATCAGCTTTTCCACGGAAACCATGCTCCGGGCTAAATATTTTTTTAATATCAATATTTAAACTTAAGAGAGAATCGACTAAATGCGATCCGTTAATTATTGTGGAATGATTTGCAACAACTGCTATTTTTTTATATTGTAATAGAGGAACGTATTTTTCGGTTTGTGCAGCTCCTGTTTTAATATCAAGGTTCTTCTTTTCAGCAGTTTTACCATTACAGCTAAACAAAAACAAAAAAAGAGAAAATATGAAATATTTAATATAATTCATGAAATCAGCTTATAGAAAGCCCTAAATTAATAATTTTCTTTACAAACTCAGAATAGTTCTTTTATAATTAATGATTTGTATAAACAATTTTCCTAACAATACAGAGTTTTATTTTTGCTACATTTGTGGAAATCTATATAAAAAAGAAGAATTTTGAATACAGAACTTTTTATTGCTAAACGCATATTTTCAGATAAATCTGTAAAAAAGGGAATATCGCAACCTATTGTTACCATTGCTGTTATTGGTATTGCTCTAGGTTTAGCCGTAATGATTCTGTCAGTTGCAATTGTTACCGGTTTTAAATCAGAAATTAGTAATAAGGTTATAGGATTTGGTTCTCATATTCAAATTGTAAACTATGACACCAATATATCGTTCGAAACTGCACCAATAAATAAGCAACAAAGTTTTTATAAAGATATTAGCGAATTGAGAGGAATTAAAAATATTCAGGAATTTGCAATAAAAGCCGGAATAATTAAAACCAAAACAGACATTCAAGGCATGGTCTTAAAAGGTATTGGCAGTAATTTCGACTGGTCGTTTTTTGACCAGAACATGGTTGATGGAGTATCTTTTAGAGTAAACGATTCTGCAAGAACAAATGACATTATTATTTCAAACTATATTGCAAAGCTGTTGAATTTAAAAGTTGGAGATAAAATAATTGCTTATTTTATTCAACAACCTCCCCGCATGCGTTCATTCACTATTTCAGGTTTTTATGAAACCAACCTGGCAGAGTTCGATGAAAAATTTGCCTTAATTGATATCAAACATATTCAAAAATTGAATAATTGGACTAATGATCAAATTAGTGGCTTCGAAGTTTTAATTGAAGATTTTTCTCAGTTAGATAAGATGACAGAAGATGTTCGCGATATTGTTGGATTTCATTTTAATCCGGATGGAACCAAGCTGAAAGTATTGAGCATTAAACAAAAATATCCACAAATGTTTGATTGGCTAGATTTAACAGATATGAATGTGTGGGTAATTCTTGTATTAATGATTTCTGTTGCAGGATTTAATATGGTTTCCGGATTACTAATTTTAATTCTTGAACGTACAAATATGATAGGAATCCTTAAAGCCATTGGAACTAAGAATTGGTCTATTAGGAAAATCTTTTTATATCAATCAGTATTTTTAATTTCGAAAGGATTGCTTTGGGGAAATATAATTGGAATTGCTATTTGTATTTTGCAAGCTCAGTTTCAAATATTCAAACTCGATCCTACATCTTATTATTTAGAAGCCGTTCCTATTAATTTAAAACTCTGGCATATTCTTGCATTGAATCTAGGAACATTAGTTATAACAGTTATTATGCTGGTTGTACCATCGTATATTATTTCTCGTTTGAGTCCTGAAAAAACCATAAGATTTAATTAAGCATAGATTTCATTTATCACGAAATTTTTACCAAGCTCAATAAGCTTTTATTAATTTATTAAAGTTGGTTACTAGTTTCTGGTTTGATATTTCGCAACTTTCTTCTAATATTTTTTTAGATATATTTATGATTAAAAAACATGAGAATTTATTATTCACAATCCAATAATAACTAGCAACAAGAGACAAGTACCAGATCTTTGAATTATTCAGGCATAATAAGTTTTTTCAAGTTTTCAATACTAAATCAGTGTTTATAAAATGTTTAAAGTTTAAATTTTCTATCTCCTTTTTTTTTTACTAATTTAACGCTCTTTCTAAGCAATCATATTTGCTTACAGCATTCTAAAAACTTACAACTTACTATGAAAAAAAATAAATCCCCTGAAACTACCGATTTTAACCCTAAACAGAATTATGAGCAAACCCGAAAGGAAATTGGATATGTACCAAGAAAAAAAGCCACAAAAGCTGATTATAAGCGAATTGGCTTTATGTCGGGATTAGAAGTTCATCAACAATTAAAAACTAAAGAAAAATTATTCTGTCATTGTCCGGCAGGCATTTTTCACGCTCATGATGATTATAATGCTGAAGTTATCCGACATATGCGCCCTACATTAAGTGAGCTTGGAGAATATGACGGTACAGCTTTGATGGAATACAAAACCCGTAAAGAAATTATTTACAGGTTAAATAACAAAACTGCTTGTACTTACGAAATAGATGATACACCTCCATTCAAAATTGACAAAGAAGCCTTGGAATATGCTTTAGAAATTTCATTGTTATGTAAATTAAATATTGTTGGCGAAGTACATATAACTCGAAAACAATATTTAGACGGAAGTATCCCGACAGGATTTCAACGTACTGCAATACTGGGAGTTGAAGGAGAAATCCCTTTAAAAAACAAAAAAGTAAGACTGATTCAATTAAGTATTGAAGAAGATTCCTGCAGAGAGATTTCAGATATTCGCCATACCAGAATTTATAAAACGGATCGCTTAGGAATGCCATTAATTGAAACAGTAACTTATCCTGACATGTTTACTCCGGATGAATTAAAAGAAGCTGCAGAATATATTCGATTTTTAAACAGAAGTACCGGAAAAGTCCGAATTGGAAGTGGTGCTGGTCGCGAAGATGTTAATGTTAGTTGTAAGGGTGGAGATCGTGTTGAAATTAAAGGCGTTTCATATAATAAATTGATTCCTGAATTATCACACAACGAAGCATTTCGACAGTGGGCTTTATTAAATGTACGAAGTAAATTGAACGATAGAATAAAAGATACTTCGAAATGGAAAATTGAACATCAGGAAATTGATTATCGCAACTTTGATTTAAAATATGAACCTATTATTAATGGTTTAATTGATAAGCACAGAATAATTGTAGTTAATCTTCCTGATTTTAAAGGAATCTTATCTCATTTTACTCAGCCGGGTAAAATATTTGCAGATGAAATAACAGACAGATTAAAAGTTATAGCTTGTTTAGAAAAACCAAACATGGTTCATTCTGAAGAAATAGAACCAAAAGTAATTGACGAAAATTTCTTTAAAATAAAAGAACTCCTGAATGCAAATGAAAATGATGCTCAAATTATTTTCTGGGCTCCTGATGAAGATATTCCTACAGCTTTGGAAACAATTGAAGAACGTTGCCAAATGGCATTTGAGGGTATTCCAAAAGAAACCCGTAAATCTTTCTTAGATGGAACAACAATTTTCGAAAGAGTTCTTCCTGGTGCCGACCGAATGTATCCTGATACTGATTCTCCTCCAATTCCTTTGGAAAATAAATATATTGATAAGCTAAGTAAAAATCTCCCGACGGATGTAATTGACAGATATAATCAACTTAAAAAATGGAATGTCCCGGAAGATACTTACACCTATATTTTCAGAAATAATTTATTTCCACTTATTGAAAAGATCGTTAAGGATTTAAAACTAAATCCAAAATTTATTGGAATATTTATCGGACATCGATTAAAATTTGTTGAAAGCCATTACACATCAGCAAATAATTTTAACTATTCTAAGATTTACGATTTGTTTAAATACCTAATTGATAAAAAACTGGAAATTCAGTTAAGCAAAAAGATGCTGCCTGTGGTATATCAGTACCCAAAAATGGATTTTGATTCAATCCTGACAAGCATAAACTTTAAAACTGTTCCTAAAGAAGAGATTTTATCAAAGATTCCTTTCTTAAAACACAAGTTTAGTGAGATAAAAATCTCTAAAAACGATTCTGGAGCTGTACACTGGATAATGGGCGAATTGCAGAAAACTGCGATTGGGAATATAGCGCCAGCTCAATTAGCTAAAGCAATAAATCAAAATTAATTTCATTGTAAACCTGTCTGCCGACAGGCAGGCATTCAAAATTAAATATAATGAGCGAAGATATTTTTCAAGGATATAAAGGCAAAGCATTAGAAGTATTAAAAAAATTTAATGTTAGAGTTTGGGGCCAGGCTACTATCCAAACAACACGTGGCAATTTCGAAGGTACAGTACTCCCCCGTGCCGAAAACGATGACGACAAACATATTGTGTTAAAAATTGCTACTGGATATAATATTGGGATTGATATTGGCACAATTACAGACATGAAAGAAACAGGCTACCAAAAAGCTAATTATAAAATACCTGAAAAAGAATTCCCTTACACAAAAGGAATGCCAAG
This sequence comes from Bacteroidales bacterium, assembly GCA_030611105.1. Lineage (GTDB taxonomy): Bacteria > Bacteroidota > Bacteroidia > Bacteroidales > UBA12077 > UBA12077. The sequence continues at coordinate 3,396 of JAUWQL010000091.1, read as the reverse complement.
TGTTAAGCTTTTTGGAACCGGAGGGACAATTGCTTCACGATTGGATTACAGAACCGGTGCAGTAATTCCGGCTTTCTCCCCAGGGGAACTTTATGGAGCTGTTCCCGAGTTAGCTGATATTTGTAATCTTACAACAGAAAAAATATTTGCAGTTTTTAGCGAAAATATGGGCCCTGAGCAATATAAAGCATTGGCAATTGCTATTGGTAAAGAAATTGAAAATGGTATTGATGGAATTATAATTGGGCACGGAACAGATACTCTGGGACATACAGCTGCTGCATTAACATTTATGGTTCAGAACTCACCGATACCTATTGTTTTGGTAGGTTCACAACGATCATCCGACAGGCCATCTTCTGATGCTGCTTTAAATTTGATGCATGCTGCCTATGCAGCCGGCCATTCTGATATTGCTGAAGTTATGGTTTGTATGTTTGGTCCAACATCCGATGAATATGGGTTTTTACATCGTGGTACTCGCGTTAGAAAAATGCATTCATCATATCGATCTACTTTCAGAACAATAGGGGATATTCCTTTAGCTACTGTAAAACGAGGAGAAGTAAAACCAATCAAGAAAGATTATAATCCTCGCCGAAAAGATAAGAAAGTTAAAATCCTGCCATACTTTGAAGAAAAAGTAACTATAATATATTATTATCCGAACATGCAACCGGATATTATCGATAGTTTAGTGGATAATGGATACAAAGGAATTATAATTGCAGGCACCGGATTAGGACATGTGAATAAACCTTTATACGATGCTATTGAACGTGCCTCTAAAAAAGGAGTTCATATTTACATGACCGTTCAAACCCTTTGGGGATATGTACATATGTTTGTTTATGATACCGGCCGTGATTTAATGAATAAAGGAGTAATTCCTGGCGAAAATATGTTACCAGAAGTCGCGTACATTAAACTGGGTTGGGCATTAGGGCAAACTGATGATCCTAAAAAAGTAAAAGAAATTATGCTTACTCCAATCAACGATGAAACAACACCAAGAGAACCATATAACGGATATTTAATATATCAAGGTGGAGTGCCTGAAGTAGAAGATTTTATTAAAAAATTCAGAAAATAAGATTCATGTATACTGATTTTTTAAAAAATCTAAAAGAAGAATTAAAAAAGGATTTACCAGGTGAAAAGGCCCAGATAAAAATGGCTCCTGGAATTCGGAGTTATTTCAAACCGAATGAAAAAACTCGAAAAGCTGGAGTTCTTATTCTTCTTTATCCTAAAAATCAGGATCTATATATTTCCTTTATTCAACGAACCGAGTATAATGGTCCACATAGTGGGCAAATATCTTTCCCTGGAGGAAAACTTGAAAAAGGAGATAGAAATATAATTGAAACTGCTCTTCGCGAGAGCCATGAGGAAATTGGAATAAACCCAAAAATGGTTAATATCATTGGACAATTAACTCCATTACACATTCCAATAAGCAACTTTATTGTTTATCCTGTAATTGGGATGTATAAAGACATTCCAACATTTAAGGCTGATCCTAACGAGGTTGAAAAAATTATTGAAATCAAGCTTCAGGATTTAATAAATCCCGATAATTGCACATCCAAGGAATTTAAATATGGCGATTTATCTTTTGTTGCGCCAATTTACAACCCCAATAAATTAACTATATGGGGTGCAACTGCAATGATACTTTCAGAGTTTCTTGAAATAATTAAAAAAAACAATTTTAAGTTTCAGGAATAATGTTTTTATAATGTTCGTATCGATCTAAAATCTCTGTAACATAATTATATGTTTCTGTTCCCCGGCAATAACCATATTTTACTACCGGATCTTTATAATATTTCGGATTCGATTTTTTAAGAATATATTCATCAACATTATTTTCCCATTTATCAGGATCTTTCCCTTCTTTTTCTGCCAATCTGCGAGCATCAAGAATATGACCTAAACCAACATTATAAGAAGCAAGTATAAACTTGATTTTTTCTTCTTCATCAGTAATCCCCCTATTTTCAAACCTTTTATCAAGCCATTTAATAAAATCAACCCCGGCTTTTATATGCTTTTCAGGTGTAGATTTTTTACTAACACCAAATCTCTTTGCAGTAGTTGGCATTAACTGCATTAATCCGTAAGCGCCAGCCCACGATTTTGCTTTTGGTTTAAATCGTGATTCCTGATATATTAATGATGCCAGCAACCTCCAGTCCCAGTCAATATCTTTACTGTATTTTTTGATAAAATCATCATAACCAGAAACTTTTCCAGTAGTTTTTGAATAATAGTCACTTTCTACTATTTTAACCGATCGTGGATTTTTAAAATACTTATTATATATTAATGCATATTCGAGGGAATTCTTAAATTCTTTTAACCAATTGTCAATTTCTGTTTTTAATAAATCATCTCCTTTTCGTAAGCCCCAGGCTAAGTTTTGGGGAAAACTAACTGCCGTTTTTACATCCAGATTAGGATAATAAATTTGATTAACAAGTGCCACATTTTCATCTGCCACAGTATAATCGATTTCTCCACTCGCAACTAATTCGATTAATTCTTCTACTTCCTTATCTGATTTTTCAATCAGTTTGATGCTATCTCCAATTTCATCTGATAAATTTTTCATCCGTTGTGCATAGGAGGTTCCCTTTTGCACATATACTACTTTGCCAGCTAAATCCAATTGGTTACGTAGTAAATTAGCATCAATTTCTTCTTCTGAAAAATTTCTCCAGTTTTCAATTTTTCTTTGTACTAATACTTGATGAGTTTGACTATGAGGGTATGTAAAGTCAATAATTTTTGCCCGTTCTTTTGTAATAGTTAGGTTTATACCAATAATATCGCATTCACCTTCCATTAACATTCTAAAATTTTCATCAATATCATTTTCAACCTTAACTTCTAACTTTACACCTAGTTGTTCAGCAAGTAATTGTAATAATTCATACTGATATCCCATTGGTTCTCCTCTGTAAATAAAATAGTTGGTTGAATTAAAATCCATAACAGCAATCAACTTCCCTCTTTTCTTAATTTTTTCAATAGAGTTTAAATTAACAAAGGATTCCCTCTCTTTTTCTTTACAAGTATTAAGAGCTAATAATAATAGGATAATTAAAACTGGAGATTTTAGAATTTTTATAAATTCTTTCAAAATAAGTGTTTTTGATTTGGCTAATAGATTTACGAGATGTAATCTATTTTGTTACAAAAGTTTTGAGATAACTATTTATTATAACAAAATTTCATGTAGTTGTTACGTTTTTTCTAATATTTAAAATAAATATTATTTATATAACAAAAAAAGCCTCATTCGCCATTAGGCGGATGAGGCTTATATAAAGTTGGCGACGACCTACTCTCCCACAATTGCAGTACCATCGGCGCTAACGGGCTTAACTT
>JAUWQL010000167.1 GCA_030611105.1 Bacteroidales bacterium | reverse complement strand
TTATACTTTATGGAAAAAAAATGAAAAATATGATAAGAAATATTATTTGAAGAAAAAACAAGATAAGCATCTGGAAATGCAGAGCAAAAGCTCCTCTTTCCGTTCTGTTGCGTAAGCAATAGTAAAAAGTGGGTGGGTTGCCCCACCTACACAAGATGAACATCCGTATAAAGCTTTCGCAGGAAGTCCTCTTTCCATTGATGCAAAAGTACGGAAAAAAGATTAAAATTTATTTGGAATTTTAGATAGTATCTTTAGCCCTTAGTCTTTTCGAAACGATACTTTTGCATAAATTCTTCACATTCTTCTTCCCAAGTTTTCTTTCTATGATGTTCTTCTTGGTTTTTTATATATTCCCGAACTTTTGGTAACTGAGACTCACTTACTGAAACAGCAAAATATTCATCAGCCCATTCAAATTTACCTTTTGACAAACCATTTTTATTTATCCAAAAAGAAGATTCTCCCTTGATAAGTTGGATAGTCTTAGAAAGTGTCTCATCCGCTTTAAGCGAAATTATACAATGAATATGTTCCTTGTCTCCATTAATGAAATCAATGTATATACCTTTTATCTTTGCGTTTTCTTTAATATGATTAAGAACATTCCACTTGTTGTCAACAGAAAGAAAAGGGATTCGCTTTTTAGTACCCCAAACACAGTGTAACCAAATTCTTACATAAGACATAACTTTATAAGTTTTGGGCTAAAGCCCGGTTATTATTCTTATTTATTTCTCCGCCCTAACTTGCCTGACGGCAGTCAGGAAGGACGGAGTTAGTTATCATATAAAACTACTCATTTTCCTGATAAACCATTTTAAAGTTTCTTTGAAAGGATTTCAATGTTTTTGGCAATTTCCCCCATTAGCCAGCGTGGTGATGATGTAGCCCCGCAAATCCCGATTGATTTAGCATTTTTAAACCAATCCGATTTGAGTTCATCAACATCTGAAACAAAATAGGTGTTTGGATTTTCTTCTTTACAAACCCGATAAAGCATTTTCCCGTTTGAGCTTTTTTGTCCACTTACAAATATAACTACATCATGTTTTTTAACAAACTCCCGCAGTTGTGGTTGACGATGCGAAACCTGCCTGCAAATAGTATCGTTAACAATGAATTCAACATCTTCTTTGCTCTGAGCCGCAACCATACGTTTTTTAATTTCATCCTGAATTTCATAGAAACCATCAATATTTTTAGTTGTTTGAGAAAACAGGTTGATAGGTTTAGTAAAATCTATTTTGTCCAAATCTTCAATTTCTCCAATAACTATTGCTTCATCGTTGGTTTGTCCAACCAGCCCATTTACCTCAGCATGACCTTCTTTTCCGTAAATCACAACTTGCCCGTCCTTTTTTAATATGGTGTCAAATCCTAACTTAATATTATTTTGAAGTTTTAGCACAACCGGACATGATGCATCGATTAATTGTATGTTATTTTTAATTGCTGTTTCGTAAGTTTCAGGTGGTTCGCCATGCGCTCGTAAAAGAACTTTACAGTTTTTGAGTGTTTTAAATTGTTCATGGTCGATAGTCACAAGGCCTTTTTTCTTTAATCGTTCCACTTCGGCACTATTGTGTACAATATCACCTAAACAATATAAAGTTTCGCTTCGGTCAAGTTCCATTTCTGCAAGTTGAATAGCATTTACAACACCAAAACAAAAACCTGAATTACTATCGATTTCAATCTTCATTGAGTTTTACTTAAAAATAAATATTAAAAATCATTTGATTTTATGGACAAACACTAATTAATACGCTCCTTAACTAAACCAATAATCCAGTCTAATTGTTCTTGTTTGTTAATATTACTGTTGTCTAATTCAATCGAATCGTGAGCTTTTTTTAAAGGACTTTTATCGCGTGTCTCGTCAATATGATCACGCTTTTTAACATTCTCCAGGATCTCTTCATAGCTTACATCAATATTTTTTTCTTTTAATTCCAAGTATCTTCTTTCAGCTCTGACTTCAGCTTTGGCATTCATAAAGATTTTCAATTCAGCATTGGGAAAAACGACAGTTCCAATATCGCGGCCATCCATTACAATACCTTTTCCTTTTCCCATTTCTTGCTGAAAGCTTACCATTTTTTCGCGAACAAATCCAATTTTACTTATAAAGCTAACATTGTTGGAAACATTCATTTCACGGATCTCATCTTCTACGTTTTCATTGTTCAGGTAAGTTTCCTGCCTGTTTTTCCCTGTATTATATCTGAAATCAATCAGAATCTGCTTAATCAGATTTTGAAGTTTTTTTTCATCTATCTGATGGTTGCTATCATTAATCAAGTTATTTCTTAGAGCGAATAAGGTTACCGCCCGGTACATTGCTCCGCTATCGATATATTTATAATCTAATAATTTTGCGATTTCTTTTGCCAGTGTACTTTTTCCTGATGATGAGTAACCGTCAATGGCTATAATTATTTTTTTATCTGATTTAATCATTCTGAATTTAATTTGAGCATCAAAGGTAAATCCAAAAATGTCATTTGACAAATTCTTTTATCAACCTTAAAAGGAAGTTTTATAGATTTTTTCTGAAACTATCTAAGTTTGTGCTTATTGAAAAATGATCAGAAGCTCCTGCTAAATGATAAGTAGCACGACCATAACTCAAGTGGAATTTTGAAATTTTAACTCCAAATCCCCAGGAGAAACCAATGGTTGAAGTTTTTGACTCGATTAACATTTCCTGTCTTCGACGATAATTATATCCTGCTCTCAAATACAAATTATTTATCGGACTAAATTCAACTCCAAGCAAGATATGACGCATAAACTGATCGGCAATTTTATCTAAAGTTGATTCAGATGTTTCCTGGCCTGATAATGGATCTAAATTAGATTCATTTTCAGGTTTATCATAAGTTAAATCCCATTTTTCTAAATGATCGAAAGTGACTGAGAATCTTAAAGGTGCATGTTGTAGTTTTTGCGATATTCCCATCTGAATATTAAATGGCAAGGCTTCTTTTTCGTCGGTATATCCTTTTAATTGCGTGCCCAGGTTTTTCACTACCAATGCCGCAGTGAATAAACTTCGAGGTTTGTTGTAAACTACACCAAAGTCAGCTACAATTCCCAATGAAGTATATTTTTCAAGAGTTGAAATTATTGGCTTAACATTAACACCTACTCTAAAACTACTGTCAATAGATCGGGAGTAAATCAGATTTATAGCATATTCAGCAGCTTTAAATTCTCCTGTTACGATTCCTCGTTCATCGGCAGCAATAAATTTTCCGTAATTGATGTATTGAATACCACCGGAGAAAATGCCATAATTTTTTACATTTGTTGCATAAGCCGCATAACCATAATTAATATCTGTAAAATAATTTACATAATTAAGAATCAGTTCTTGATTCATTTCCGGATTAAGTAAAGCGGGGTTATGAAAGCTTAAATTAAAATCATTGTCGTTAATAGCAATAACATCACCACCAAATGAAGCAACTCTTGCCGAATTAATTAAATTAAGAAAATTGTATGTATGGGTACCACCAATTTGCGCGCTTAATTGAAGCGAAAAAACACTAATAAAAATGGCAAACAACAATTTCTTCATCGGGCAAAAATACAAATAATGAGATAATGATTAATACGTAAAACAAATTTTGAATATATTAACCTGAATTAATCGGGTTAAGTTTTAAACGTGATTGTTTTTATCTTATTATTCAAAATCGAGGAATCAAAAATTATTATAGACCAATAAATAATTGAAATAAACTTATTTTTAATATTCCAATCAAAGATTTCATCAAAATTATTTTTAAAAAACCATGTTCATAGTTACCTTTGATGAGTTTTAGAGATTGTTTTTAAGCAGTAGAAATATGTGGAGATGAGAGAGAAGATTTTATTTGTAATAAATCCTGTGTCAGGTAATAAATCTAAAGATTATATTCCTAACCTGATTAAACAGAAGTTTAATGTGAATGAGTATGATGTAAAAGTTATTACTACCCGGTTTGCAGGTGAAGCAACACAGTTGGTAAAACAATATGTCAATAAAGAATACAAAAAAGTAGTTGCCATAGGTGGTGATGGAACAGTAAATGAAGTTGCTTCAGCTATTGTTGAAACAGATGTAATTCTTGGAATTGTTCCTTTAGGTTCGGGTAATGGATTAGCCCGCCATTTGAAAATTCCTTTAAAACCACAAAAAGCATTAGACTTGATAAAAAGAGGAAATCACATTAAAATTGATTACGGTAAAATTAACGATCGAAAATTCTTTTGCACAACTGGTGTAGGTTTTGATGCACATATTGGTCATGTATTTTCAAAATTGGAAGGACGTGGATTTGGCAACTATTTGAAAGCAACAGTTTCAGAATTTAGAAAATACCAACCTGAAAGGTATGAAATTTCGATGAATGGTACTACAATTATGCGAGATGCATTTTTAATAACTTTTGCAAACGCATCGCAATATGGAAATAATGCTCATATTGCGCCAAAGGCAGATATTAATGACGGTAAATTAGAAATTGCAATTATGCGTTCTTTCCCCCTGATTACTGCCCCTGGAATTGGAGCAAGGCTTTTTCTTAAAAATATTGACAAAAGTGTTTATCTTGAGACCTATCAATGTAAAAGTATTATTGTAAAACGAAAATCTCCTGGTGTTATTCATTACGATGGAGAACCTGAAGAAATGGACGAAGTCCTCAATATAAAAGTTATTCCTGATGGTTTAAATGTTTTCGTAAATTAAAATTCTTCTTTTCTTCCCTTTAGTTTTTCTACCATATCGAAAACAGCCGGACAAACTTCAGTATTTTTTAATGTAAGATTTAAAATCTGATAAAACCGTTTTCGATCAGTATGCGGATATTCTCTACATGCCTTAGGTCGACTTTCGTATGCCATACAATAATTATCAGGAAGCAAAAAAGGACAAGGAGTTTGTTTAAATACGTAATCTCCGTCTTCATCTATATTAAGATACTCATCGATAAATTGTGTAGATTTCATTTTAAAATGTCTGGACAATCGCTTTATATCTTTGTCGTATAAAGTCGGACTGATTGATTTACAGCAATTGGCACAATCCAGACAATCAATTTCCTGAAAGACTTCGTCATGCAATTGGTGAACAACTTTATCCAGGTTTTTAGGTTTCTTTTTACGAAGTTTTGCAAAAAATGATTTTGTTTCAGGCGCAAGCTTTATTGCCTTATCTCGAAGTTCCGATAAAGATATTTTATATAAAATGCTCATTATTCGCTTGGTCTGATATATGTACGAATTCTTTCTCGTAAACCGGATGTTTTTATTTGAGATAAAAACAAACCACCAATAACCAGAGAGATTCCTGTAATTTTATTAACATTTAATATTTCGTCTAAAACAAAATAAGCAATTATTGCTGTAATAACAGGAATCAGATTTGTAAATGCATTGGCTTTGCCAATTCCGATTCGTTGGATTGAAAAAGTGAAAAATATAAATGCGAAAGATGATCCAAATATGGCTAGTTTAAGCAAAGGAATCCATGCTTCAGAAGAAAATCCGGATTGTTTAAATTCAGGAAAATCAACAATAAAGAAAAATGGTGCAAAAAGAAAAATGCCTATAAAATTATGGTAAGTTACAATACTTGTTGGGTTATATTTTGCTGATAGTTTTTTTATTACCAGTGAATAGCCAATGGCAGCAGCAACTGCAAATGACAACATTCCTATTCCAAATGTCGATGTATCAATATTATTTCCTTTATTGAATATAACTATGCCAACACCAAATATTGAGACTATTACACCTGAGATATTCATTTTTGTAATCTTCTCATTTAAAAAGTACGCAGAAGTAAAAGATGTGAAGAGAGGAATTGTTGAAATCATTACCGCTGCAATCGTTGTTGATACATGTTTAATGCCATAACTTTCTCCTAAAAAATAAAGAAGTGGATTAAAAGTGGCAACAAGTAAAAAATATTTAAAATCACCTTTACGGATTTTCTGTAATTTCTTTAAAGGATACATTAATACAAAAAGAAAAATTGAAGAAATGATTAATCTGAAGAATACTACAGTTATCGGATTGTAAAATTCATAAACAACTTTATACCAGATAAAGGTATAACTCCAGAAAACCATTGCCAGGATTACGGCTATATATGCTGTAAAATTGTTTTTTTTCATTATTGGATTTCAGCTTCCTTAAATAGTTGTTAAATTGGGGCGCAAGTTATGATTTTTTATCAGGAATTTTGTAATAACTTTGCTAATAATAAAGCTTGAAATTTCATTAATATGAGATGTAGTAAAATGTATTATTATGAAAAGCATCAAAATAAAAAGGAACCAATATTTGACTTGGATAAAGTTATAGAATTGAGGCATGAACTGCATCAGAACCCTGAATTATCGGATAATGAACTTATAACAGCAGAGCGAATTGTTAATTTTTTATCTCAATATAATACTTCTGAATTAATACGTGGAATTGGAGGTAATGGAATAGCTTGTATTTTTAAAGGACAGGAAGATGGACCGTCGGTTTTATTCCGTTGCGATATGGATGCGTTGCTCATTGATGAAACAAATGATTTTGAATATAAATCGAAAGAAAAAGGTGTATCCCATAGCTGTGGTCACGATGGTCACATGGCAATTATTGCAGGATTAGCAGATGTATTTTCAAAGAATCCACCCCGGAAAGGACAAGTTGTATTGCTGTTCCAGCCTTCAGAAGAAAATGGACAGGGAGCTTTAAGAGTTGTTAATGACAAATTTTTTAAAAATATAAAGATAGATTACGCTTTTGCTTTACATAATTTGCCGGGATACTCAAAAGGTGAAATTATTTTACGAAATGAAACTTTTACCTCTGCATCAAAAGGCATTATTATTAAACTTTATGGAAGAACATCGCACGCAGCAGAGCCGGAAAACGGCAATAGTCCTGCTATTGCTATGGCAGATATAATAAAACAATTAAATGATTTACCTGAAAATCAAGATTTGTTTTCGGATTTTATTTTAGTAACAATAATCCATGCTCGTTTAGGAGAGATTGCTTTTGGAACTACTCCGGGTTATGCTCAGGTAATGGCGACTTTACGCACGAATACCAATAGCGATATGCAAAAGTTAACTCAACAAGCTGAAACAGTGGTTAACCAATACTCCAAATTACATAATCTGGAATTTGAGATAACTTATACAGAGGAATTTCCGGCAACAGAAAATAATTCGAAACTTGTTATGAAACTTGAGGAGGTAGCAAAGTCTAATAATATGAATTTCACATATTTAGATAAACCTTTTCGCTGGTCAGAAGACTTTGCGTATTTTACACAGAAGTATCAGGGAGCTTTGTTTGGCTTGGGTTCAGGAATTAATCATCCTCAATTGCATAATTCTAATTATGATTTCCCGGATGATATTATAGAAAAAGGAGTTCAAATATTTCATGAAATATATAAGCATATTGTTAATAATTCTAAATAAATAAAAATTTATCCCTTTATTTAAAACATTTTGGGCATTATTCTCGTTAGACAATAAGCAACTAAATTCAATTATTGTTTTTGATTCCAAAAAAAAAATTGTTTCTTTGCATAATTTTTCGTATAGTTGTTTGTTTTGGGGTTAGAGCAAATGTCTATTACAACCAGAGTTTAGTAAATTCCTTAGTTTGGTATTAGTGCATTTATCCCCCAAAAATTTAGCGTATAATAAATTGTTTGAAAAGGAGAGACTGAAATGAGACAGTTGAAAATTACAAAATCTATCACTAATCGCGATAGTTCTTCGCTTGAAAAATATTTACAAGATGTTGGAAAAGAGCAGATGGTAACTGCAGAAGAAGAGGTTGAGTTAGCACAAAGAATTAAAAAAGGAGACAGATTAGCGCTTGAAAGATTAACAAAAGCGAATTTGCGATTTGTAATTTCTGTTGCTAAACAATACCAATTTCAGGGATTAAG
>JAUWQL010000070.1 GCA_030611105.1 Bacteroidales bacterium | reverse complement strand
TGCTTTCCCTATGGGCATCATGAGGTTTCCCATATACTTCCTCATATTTTTTTAGATTATCCCGATAGTCTTTCAAAAATATGACTTGTCTATGAAAAACCCCATGAAGCTGTAAAAAATTCTTATATCGAGCTCAGGTTAATAGAATAAGGTAGAGCTTATTTTCAGAAACGAAAAGACCTCCAGGGTTTTTAAAGAAATTGTTTATTGTTTAGCGATGAAGATGCGAAATAACCTAAGCCAGATAGACAGGAATTATAAATAATGAATATCGAACAAGGAATTTTGAACGACGAAGTCCTCACCGCAGGTAATAATGAAGTATAAGATTAAGTGATAATTGTTGAATGATCACAAAACATCTTCATTCTTTATTAACTCACTTTGTTCGTTGAGCTCCCTCTGGTCGGTTCCTTGTTCATTATTCGACATTAAATTTGCAAAAAACACAAGAACGGCGAATTACGAAGTAATCAGCGAAGCTAACCCCTCACCGAAGGTAAAATTAGAATTAAGACACTAAGTTGTTCGATTTTCACCGACTCCCGAAGCCCTGTGCTCTTGGCGCAGGGTAGTTCACAGCCTTGGAGGTCGGATGATTACACGATTAAAAAAATTAATGATTGACTTCTTCAATAGCTTCAGAAACGTTTATAGTAAAATCAGCTAATTTTTCACATTCGCAGTAGAGGTCATTATAAATTATACCGGTTTGATAGCTATACTCTTTTTTCTCTATGCTTTTTAAATGGTCTTTTTTGAGCTTGGTTCTGAATCGATTTATTCTTTCTTCTAATTCCAAAGCATATGTTATGTTTATATTATTGTATCCGTGGTCCAGATTCTTTTGCATTTCATTTAAAGCTTCCTGTACCAATTCCATCATTTGAATAAGGTTTTCATTTAATGCTGTTTCAAATATTATTTTTTTATCTCTTTTGCGAATTAATGTTTTAGTCAGGTTATAACAACTATCTCCAATGCTTTCTAAATCAGTAATAACATTCAACATTGCCGTTATTCTTTTCGAACCTAAAATACTTAATTCGCCTTCAGAAACTTTTGTTAGATAATTTGCAATTTCCTCCTCCATTCTATCACATATACCTTCGTATTTTTCAACACTGTCATATAATTTATAAAATTTCTTTTCATTGGTTTCTGAAAATAAACTCACCACATAATTGTACATTTTTTCAATACGTTCGGCAAATACCATAATTTCTCTTTTTGCCTGATGAATAGACATTTCTGCAGTAGATAAAAGACCTGTGTTAATATGTTGTAATCTAAACTCTTCAGTTTCATCGCGCATTGGAACCATTTTAGTTACGATTAACTGAATAATCTTAGTGAACCAGATAAAAATCAGTACGTTAGCAACATTAAAAGTTGTATGAAAAATAGACAATGCTATTGGAATTGCTTGTGGAGAATCATACGGCGATGTTCCCCCTATTTTGACAATAAACCAGTTTATGGCTGATAAAAAAGAAGTAAAAATAAGCGAAACCCAGATCACACCAAGTATATTGAAAATCAAGTGGGCTCTTGCTGCTCTTTTTGCCGAAACATTTGCCACGGCTGCTGCAATATTTGCTGTTACCGCTGTTCCAATATTTTCCCCAAGAACCATTGCTGCAGCAATATCAAACGGTATCCAGCCATTATTACACATTACCAATGTTAAGGCCATTGTAGCGCTTGACGATTGGATAATCATGGTTAAGAAAGTACCTATAGCTAAAAATAACAAGTGAGAAAAAACACCATTTGATGTATAATTTGATAAAAATTCCAGTATTTCCGGATTTTGCTTGATATCAGGTACAGATCCTTTTAAATAAGCTAATCCTAAAAAAATCATGGCAAAACCAATAATAAACTCGCCCCAGGATTTCTTTTTACTTGTTTTTGAGAATAATAATGGAAAACCAAGACCAATCAATGGTAACGAAATAACACTAATGTCAACTTTAAATCCAAGTAAGGAAATTATCCAGGCTGTAACCGTTGTTCCAATATTGGCACCCATAATTACACCAATGGATTCTGTTAGGGAAAGCAAACCGGCATTTACAAAACTCACCATCATAACAGTTGTGGCTGATGATGACTGAATAATTGCGGTAATCATTAATCCGGTAAAAACACCTTTAACAGGGTTTGATGTCATTCTGGCGAGAATATTTCTCATTCCATCACCGGCAACTTTCTGCAAAGCCTCACTCATTAGTTTCATTCCATACAGGAAAAAACCTAACGATCCTACAAGGGTTAAAAAATCTATAAAACTGTATTCCATTTATTCGAGTTTTAGATATTGAATGCAAAACTATAAAAAAGAGCAAATTATCATAACATTAACGTAACATTTAATTAACAATAAGATAACATTACAATAATTATTTATTTGAGAAATCGAGATATAATCATATTTTTGAGAAATATTAAAAAGAAAATTAGATGTTTACGTTCGCAGAACTTCAGGAAAAAATAAATAATTCAATATCAAATGAAAAAATTGGCAGGGAGCCATTTTCATTATACGATCCTATAAATTATACGCTTGAATCAGGGGGGAAAAGAATAAGGCCTGTTTTAGTTTTAATGGCTTGTAATTTATTCTCTGATAATATAGAACAAGCAATAAAACCGGCAATAGGACTGGAAATATTTCATAATTTCACTTTGTTACACGATGATATAATGGATCATGCCGATATTCGCCGAGGTAATCCAACAGTTCATAAGAAATGGAACGAAAACACAGCCATTCTCTCGGGTGATGCAATGTTTATAAAGGCATACGAATATTTTTTAGGATGTGAGTCTCCAAATTTTCGGGATATTTTAAAAGTATTTAATAATACAGCGCTTGAAGTTTGTGAGGGTCAACAATACGACATGGAGTTCGAAAACAGGAATGATGTAACAGAACAGGAATATCTTCGAATGATTGAGCTAAAGACATCGGTTCTTTTAGCTGCTGCATTAAAAATTGGTGCTTTACTTGGTGGTGCTGATAATAGTGATGCTGATTTTCTTTACGAATTTGGCAGGAATATTGGTTTGGGATTTCAGTTACAGGATGATTTGCTTGATGTATATGGCGACACAGCTGTTTTTGGCAAGCAAATAGGCGGTGATATTGTTGCTAATAAAAAAACATTTATGCTTATTAAAGCCCGGGAATTAGCCAAAGGAGAAGATAAAAGTCGTTTAAATGACTTGTTGTTTTCAAAAGACCTTGAGCGTGATAAAAAACTGGCTGCGGTAACTGATATTTATAATAGATTAAATATTAGAAATATTGTTCAAAATAAAATTGAGGAGTTAAATCAAAAAGCTTTGGATTATCTTAACCGTGTTTCTGTTGATGAGTATAAAAAAAGCGAACTTAAAAAGCTCGCAGAAAAATTAATTAATCGAATTAATTAAAATGAATATAACAAGCCTGGCGTAAACACCAATTGGTTTGTTTTAGCAATTACATATTTTACTTCAGCAAAAAACAGGGTTTTATTTCCAATTACAAATTGCATTCCTGCTCCTGCATTTCCCCCCGGCACAAATTTAAATACATTAATATTTAACTGTTGGGGATCACCAACAGAAGGGAAGTGGTTGTCTTTAATATTCCATGCTCCAATATGTGCTCCGGCCAGCAAATATAAATGATAACTATTTCGTGTTTTATGATTTAAAATGTAGTGTGCATTCAGGTTAAAAACAAAAACAGTAGTTTTTGATTCTCCTCCGGAAGGGTATGGTTCTGTATTTGGCAGGTATATTTTAAAATCAGGAACAATTTTAAGTTTTTTGCTATAGTTATAACTTGCTCTTAAATCAATTCCAAAAGAGTTATTATAGTATGGTAATCCGTCATATTTATACTCTCCGCCAGTCGCTAATGCAATTCCTCCTCCAAAATAATCAAATTGAGCTTTTGCAGATTTGCCAAGCATTAAACCAGCGAAAATCAGGAAAAATAAGACAGTAAACTTTTTCATTTTTTATAGAGTTAAAAAGGGGATATTCAATATTGAATATCCCCGCAAATTTTATAAAAATTTATAAGATAAAAAACTATAATTCAAATAAAACCCCAAATGTGATTTCAGCCTGATCGTAGTTGCTTAAAACATATTTAAACTCACTAAAGGCTTTCATTTTGTCGCTAAAATTATAAATTGCACCTGCCCCTACATTTAATCCGGGTTTTGTTCCGGAAGAAATCGAAGTGCCGGTTACATCCCAGTGTGTATTATATTGTGCAATATTTAAACCACCCAAAGCATAAAATTCAAAATCGGATGTTTCATAAAACTTATAATGCCCGTCAACATCAATACTCCATCTGTTATAAGTTATATTGCCGGGAGTTGCCGGAATAAAGAAAGTAAATGATGCTGCACCACTTAGATTTTCCAATAAGAAACCCATGCCATAAGTACCATGAATTTTTAAACCAATATTAGGACGATCAGTTCCAATAACCAGGCCTCCACCAATATTAATAGGTTGTGCAGTTGAATTTATTACAAACAAACTGCTTAATAAAATTGTAAAAATAAATAATCTTAATCTTCTCTTTTTCATTTTAGTACTATTTTAATGTTAAACAAATTTTAATTTTCAATCAGAATACAAAAACCATGCTACAAAATAAATAACGAAATTATTAAAAAATTGGTATCAACGTATCTAAAAAGTGATTAAATCGTATAAAAAATGTAAATTTGTAAAAAAGGCTTTTATTTACTTCAAAAATCAACAGAATGTCAAAGAATTCAGGAAAAATTATTCAGATAATCGGTCCGGTAATTGATGTAAGTTTTGAACAAACCGGCTCTGAGCTTCCAAACATTCATGATGCATTGGAAATAAAACGAGATGATGGCTCTTTTCTTGTAATAGAATGCCAACAACATATTGGAGAAAATACAATACGCTGTATTGCGATGGATTCAACTGATGGATTACGGCGTGGGATGGATGTTGTTATTACAGGAGCACCTATTAAAGTTCCTGTAGGAGAGCAGGTTCGTGGCCGATTAATAAATGTTATTGGAGATCCTATAGATGGAATTGGAGATCTCGATAAAGAAGGAGGATACGAAATTCATAATCAACCGCCTGAATACGTTGATTTAACAACTGAAAAAGAAGTTTTATTCACAGGAATAAAGGTTATTGATTTAATTGAACCCTATTCAAAAGGAGGAAAAATTGGCTTGTTTGGTGGTGCCGGCGTGGGCAAAACTGTTTTAATCATGGAGATGATTAATAATGTAGCAAAATCATATTCAGGAACAACAGTTTTTGCAGGTGTAGGTGAACGTACTCGTGAAGGAAATGATTTATTACGCGAGATGATTGAGTCAGGAGTAATAAAATATGGCAAAGAGTTTGAAAAAAGTATGGAAGCTGGTGGTTGGGATTTATCGAAAATTGATCTTGAAGAATTAAAAAAATCTCAGGCAAGCCTTGTTTTTGGACAAATGAACGAACCTCCCGGAGCACGTGCAACAGTTGCTTTAACAGGATTGACATTAGCAGAATCTTTTCGCGATGGAGATAAATCGTCAGGAAAAGGAAATGATATTTTGTTTTTTATTGATAATATTTTCCGCTTTACACAGGCGGGGTCTGAGGTGTCTGCATTGCTTGGGCGAATGCCTTCTGCGGTAGGTTATCAGCCAACATTGGCAACAGAGATGGGATTGATGCAGGAACGTATTACTTCTACAAAACATGGATCAATTACGTCTGTTCAGGCAGTTTATGTGCCTGCCGATGATTTAACAGACCCTGCTCCTGCAACAACGTTTTCACACTTAGATGCCACTACGGTATTAAGTCGTAAAATCTCGGAGCTTGGAATTTATCCTGCTGTTGATCCTCTCGATTCTACTTCAAGAATACTTACTCCTGAAGTTATTGGAGAAGAACATTACAGAACAGCACAAAATGTTAAAGAAATTTTACAACGATATAAAGAATTACAAGATATCATTGCTATTCTGGGAATGGACGAACTTTCCGAAGAGGATAAATTAGTTGTTCATAGAGCAAGAAGAGTTCAAAGATTTTTATCGCAACCCTTCCATGTTGCTGAAGCTTTTACAGGATTAAAAGGAGAGCTTGTGAGTATTGAAGATACTATTAAAGGATTTAATATGATTCTAAATGGTGAGGTTGATCAATATCCGGAAGCTGCTTTTCAGTTAGTTGGAACTATTGAACAAGCAATTGAAAAAGGTGAAAAAATGCTTGCTGAAGCCAGGAAAAAGAAATAACTTACATTCTTAATTGAGACTTTTGGATTATGTATTTGGAGATAATAACACCAGATAAAAAAGTTTATTCAGGAAAAGTAACTTCAGTACAAGTTCCCGGGAGTAAAGGTTCTTTTGCTGTGCTTGAATATCATGCTCCGATTATCTCAACACTTGAAAAAGGGAAAGTGAAAATTGTAGAAAGAGGAACAGAATCTTTTTTTGAGATAAGCGGGGGTGTAATTGAGGTTAAAGATAACATTATAATTATTCTTGCTGAATCGATAAAAATGTAGTTTTTAATAAGGCATGAGATTAATAATACTTAACATATTTATATTTTCATTTTTATTTCTTGAGGCTCAGGAAAAAGTAACATTTTCTGCCGAAGATGGATTAAAAATAACTGCTGATTTATACGAAACAAACCCTGATAATCCATACATTTTACTTTTTCATCAGGCAGGATCCAGTCGTGGAGAATATCGACAAATTGCAAATAAAATATTAAAGTTTGGTTATAATTGTTTAGCGGTTGATTTACGTGCCGGAGGCGAGGTAAATTATATTCAAAATCATACCGCCTTGCTTGCCGTTCAACAAGGATATTCGATTGATTACCTGAGTTCACAAAAAGATATTGAAGCAGCTATAAAATGGGTGAAAGAACGAAGCAAAGAACCGGTTGTATTATTCGGAAGTTCTTTTTCTGCTTCGCTAAGTTTGCTGGTTGCAAAAAACAATCCTGATGTAAATGCAGTAATAGTATTTAGTCCGGGAGAGTTTTTTACCCCCGGACTAACAATACAGTCTGAAGTTAAAGATTTTGAAAAACCGATTTTTGCAGCGTCTTCGCAAAGAGAAAATGCATATGTAAACGAATTGTTAAGCTTTGTTCCTTCCTTAAATAAAACAATATTTGCACCTAAAAGTGGCGGAGAACACGGCTCAAAATCATTATGGAAAAGCAATCCAAACAACAATGAATATTGGCTTGCATTAACAATGTTTTTCAGTAAAATAAAGAAGGAGAAAAGGAGAAGGGTTTGAAAAAAGCTGATAGTTAAAAAAGTATAAGTTAATTGTTATATTGTTGAACGGTTTTTGCTGACACCTGGACATTCATCGTAAAAAAAATCAGAATAAATATTAATGGTCAATCTTATTTAGGAATTGATATTTTGATACTTTGTACTTAATGAATAAAATAAAATTCTTAATTATCCGATTCAGCTCAATTGGCGATATTGTTCTTACTACTCCTGTAGTTAGAAATTTAAAACAACAAATCGAAAATGCTGAAATTCATTATATAACAAAGCCTCAATTCAAGTCAATTATAGAAAATAATCCTTATATTGATAAAGTACATACTTTAAAAAGTTCATTTAAAGATACGATTCATGAACTGAAGTACGAGCATTTCGACTATGTAATTGATTTACACAGGAACATAAGAACAGCACGGTTTAAAAACCAACTTAAAATAATTTCCTTTTCATTTGATAAACTGAACAAAGAAAAATGGTTACTGGTAAATTTTAAAATAAACAAATTACCGGATATTCACATCGTTGATCGATATTTTGATACCTTAAAAGTTTTTAATGTAAAAAACGACCAAAAAGGGCTGGATTATTTTATACCAAAAAATGATGAAGTTGATATAAAATCAATTTCTGAAAACCTGAAAGATGGTTATGTTGGGGTTGTTATAGGAGCTTATCATAACACAAAAAAACTTACGAAAGAAAAAATAATTTCGATTTGCAAGCAGATTAACAAACCAATTCTTTTATTAGGTGGACCTGATAATAAAGAAGAGGGAGAAGAAATAAAAAATGCAATAGGAAAAAATATATATAATACTTGCGGAAACTTCAATATAAATCAGTCGGCATCCTTAGTTAAGCAGGCTAAAGTAATACTTACGCCAGATACAGGTTTAATGCACGTTGCCAGTGCATTTAAGAAAAAAATAATTTCTGTTTGGGGGAATACTATTCCTGAATTTGGAATGTATCCATATATGCCACATCCAGACTCTGAAATCATGGAAATAAAAGATTTAAAATGCAGACCATGTACAAAAATAGGATTTACACAATGTCCTAAAAAGCACTTTAAATGTATTAATGATTTGGATGAGGATTATGTTGCAAAAAAGATCAAGGAGTTGTATTAACTGAAGTTTTCCCAAAGTCTCAAAAAATTGCGAACAAATACCTCCAAGGTTTTCAGAACCTTGGAGGTATTACTACATAGAAATTATATTAAAAACTATATCTAAATCGCATAAACAACATCATCATTTTATCGTATTGCCCGCCGAATTTACCTTCGAATCGTTGTCCGTATAAAGCAAATTCAAAATTATCACTAACAGAATATATCAGCGATGGCATTAAGAAATAACCGTGTCCTAACGACGGGAAGTACATTGCTGCTATGGCTCCACTTAACAAAGGATGAATTGGGTAAGATATTTGTCCAAACCAGGAAAACTTACTATATGATGTTGCTTTTACTGAAAGCGGCATAAAATAAAAATCGCTAAAACTATTAAGGTTTAGTTGATCAAAATAACCATTGTAATTGCCTTCGAGATATATATTAAGTGAATTGCTGAACATATAACTCAAGCCGGTAGAAACAATTACGATTCCGGTTGAATCGGAGAAATTCTCCTGTGGATGGAAATAGCTTATTTCCCCATTAAATCCAAAATCTTTTATACTTCCCGACCAGCCAGCACCAATCACATAATCTGAAGTATCTATAATCCCTCCCAGAACTTGAATATCATAACTCCATTTATTAAACCTATATAATCCGGCAGCAGTTATATTATTGTCTTTATCTATTTTAACGGCGACATCAGCAACAGAAGTATAGCTTGGATAGTATTGAATTCTTAAAGCATCACTTCCCGGACGTTCTTCATAATCAAAATCATAAAACGAATATGAATTAAAAATATCATTTGGATTCCATGCAAAAGCTTGTCCCCAGTTAATTCTCTGTCGACCCAGGGTTATAACCCAGTTGTTACTATTATATTCCAGATATAATCTATCGAAAGTTGTTGTAAGTATGGATGATTGATTTGAGTATATATTGTTAGTTAAAAACCCCATATATCCATTGTCAACAGCAACGATTGAATCATAGTCCGGTGTAATTTTCACAATATCGCCATACATTAACCGGTTTCGCATGTCCGCAGCAAATGTAAAATTGTCATTTATGTACCAACGATAATTAATTCGATTATGAATCAAATTATCTACAGCCCAAACAGAATCAATATCATTGAAAATAACCGTATTCATGTATTTAACATAACCATTTAGCGTCATGTTTGAGAAAAAAGATTCCTGACTAGTGGCGTTTAGAGTAAAAAAGAATAGTAGAATATATATTGATGTTTTTTTCATTTTAAGAGATTTTATCAGGACGCATCTTGTATCTAGTTTCTTTTTTCATCAGAAACCACACGGCCATCTTCAATAGTAATAACTCTACGAGCTTTGTTTACAACTCGTTGATCGTGTGTTGAAAATATAAATGTTATATTTTCCTCTTTATTAAGGGTTTCCATTATGTCAAGTAATGTTTCTGTTGATTTAGAATCCAAGTTTGCAGTTGGTTCATCAGCTAAAATAAATTTTGGTTTTGAAGCCAGTGCTCTTGCAACAGCAACTCTTTGTTGCTGACCCCCTGATAATTTTGAAGGCCGGCTGTTTGTTCTGTCAGCTAAACCAACAGCAGAAAGCAACTCCATAGACCGCTCATCTCTTTCAATCCTTTTTTTACCCTGTAATTCCATAATAAACTCAACGTTTTCTTTTGCAGTTAAAACAGGAATTAAGTTATAAGCCTGAAAAACAAAACCAATGTTGTTCAATCGGAAATCGATTAGTTTTGAAGAGCTTAACTCACCAATATTCATGTCGTTAATAATGATTTCACCTTCGGTTGGTTTATCAAGGCCGCCAATCAGATTTAACAAGGTGGTTTTTCCTGAACCTGATGGTCCTACAATTGCTGCAAATTCACCCTGTTCGAATGACAAATCAATGTTGTCAACAGCTTTTACTTTTATTTCTGAATCGTTGTATATTTTAGTTAACTCACTTATTTCTATTACTTTCATGATCGTAAATTTTATCTATTAATATATTTTATTCGGTACGTAATGCTTCAACGGGATTAAATTTTAAAGCCTTTTGAGCTGGTATTATTGATGATAAAATAGCTACTATTATTACCATTACTGTTACGCCAAAGAAGAAACTGATATCTATACTTGGATATACCATTGCTGACCAGCCAAAAGCTTCAAATCCTTCTTGAACTGAGGAAAAATTCAAACCAACTTTTCCAAAAATTCCAATAAGTGCACCAGCCAGAATCATACCTGCAATGCTACCTACGATTGTAAGAAAAATTGTTTCCATCATAATCATACTAAAAACTCGCTTTTTATTCATGCCAATGGCCATTAACATACCAAGTTCTTTAATTCTTTCCAAAACAGCCATCAACATCGTATTAATGATTCCAAACGCTAAGGCAAAAAAGATAATTCCCATAATTATGTAATAATAAACAGTCATAAAATCTGCCATCATCCCAGCATCGGGAGCTAACTCTTTCCATGTCATTACATTTGTCTTATTAAAATTGGAGTTTAAAACATCTTTAAATGAGCTTAGATTTTCACTATCATCATTTAAAATGATATTTACTTCGTGATAATCATTGGGTTGAAATCCAGCTGTTATAGCAATATCTTCTGCTTTAACAAAAGCGTTAAATTGATCAAACATTGTATTGTTTGTTTTATATATACCACAAACACGAAATGATTGATACGACATTTCTCCATTCATGCCAGAAAATGTAAAAACTATTTTTGATCGGATTTTATAGTCTTTAGCAAGTTTCATAATTTCTGCACCAAAATTTCTAATATCATTTGGTTTAAGGATAGATTTTAATTCAGTTTTAAATTTTTTCTCAGTTATTATTCTCTTATCCTTAATTGAACTTAAACTGTTAATTAAGGATTCATTAGCACCCAGTTTTGCAATGCTATCCAGAAGTTCTTGTGTAATGATGTAGTTTATTAATCTTAATTGATCAGCAGTTTTTTCGCTTATAACAATTGGATTTTTGAAATCTGACTCAAAATAATTCCCACCATTATCAACAATAAACGAATTTAGATCAGATACCAACATCTCTTCATTTATATTAATTCCCTTAAGAGTAAGAGCGGTACTTCCTCTTGAAGTACTTGCCATTGCTATTATTTTAGTGTGTTTTGTCCACGCTTTCACTTCATCAGAATTATTCAGAAAGTCTGAGATTTCGGTGAAATTAGGAACTGTATGTTTTAATTCTTCGTTATTTAAATATTCCGGATTTTGAACTTTAATGTGCGAAACTTCAGTATGAATAGCCGAATGTATTCTCTGATCCACCCATCCATTCATCATTCCTGCAACAAACACCCCGGAAGTTGTGCCTAAGGTTATAGCGCAAACAACAATCATACTTCTTGACTTATTGCGCCATACATTCTTCCATGATATATTCCAGATCATAATTTTTTATTTTGTGCTTGAATTATCTTCTTTCAAGCTTGATTATTAATTAAGCACGAAGTGCTGTTATAACTTTCATTCTACGTACTCTACGTAATGGTAGATAACATGCAATTAATACCATTATCATAATGATAACACCTTGCCAAATAAAGTACTGGTCGAACCATGCTAAAGGCATAACAGGGTCAAATCCCATGTCCTCATACATTTTTGCCATTTCACCAGTCATTTTTATAGGATTTCGGTTTCCAACTATAACAAGTGGAACAGAAGCCAAAAGACCGGTAATCATTCCGATAAATCCAAGAAATAGCATTTCAATAATTAGAACAATACTTAATTTTATTTTTGACATTCCTATTGCAACCATTACTCCCAATTCGCGCTTACGTTCAGCTATCATCATTAAAACAGTTCCAATAATTCCAAATAGTACTATAAAATATAGAATTCCTATGAAAATAACTCCACCAACACTGTCACCTTCAATCTGTTGTTTCAAGGTAGGATTAAACTCTTCCCAGTTTTTAACAGCAAATTGGTCTGAGTTTATCGCATTTTTTAGATAATCTTGTGTTTCAAGCATATCGTCCGGATCGTCCAAATTGATATTTAGTGATGTTATTCTGTTTTCGAGATTGAAAAATTCCTGAGATTTTTCAAGTGTCATGTAAACAAGTTTGTTATCCAAATCAGGTGAAGGAATTTTTACGATTCCACGAACGGGAAAAATGTTTGCAGCAGTTGTTCCGTGGAAACCAGCTCCCATAAGGATAATAGTATCTCCAACATTAGCTTTTAAATATTTTGAAAGTCTGTCAGAAATTAAAACACCGCTATCATCTGTTTTCAAATATTCGCCATTAAAAGCTGCATATTTTTGAATAATAGGGAAAAGAATTTTTTCTAATTTTTCATTTAGTGCTAAATCCAATGAGATTCTTGACAACGTGCTGTATGATTTATTTTCATTTGATTTAAACAATTCTCTCTGTTTATCAGGGATGTTTAATTCATTTAATATTTTTTCGACAATTTCAGGAGTAAACCTGTATTTTACCACTCTGCTTTCCGGATCAGACAAGGCTTTTTCTTTAACAGGATCAATTCCTGTAACCAAAACACCTTTAGATTGAGTTCCTGTTGAAGCCAGAGCAAATGATTCTACTCTTGGAACAGCTACTTTAATATTTTCAACTTTGTTTACAGTTGTAACAAGATTATTTTCATATTGAAAAGCATTGTCAAGACTAGGATCGTCAAAAAAATCTTTGTTTTGAATTTGTATATATCCAGTGAAAGATTCAATTGCCTGATGAATCATATGATCGTATGTGCCTAGTTGAAATGAACGCATGATTACGGCAAAGAACACTGCAAAAAATATAGATGCAATGGTAATTAGCGTTCTTCGCTTATTACGCCAGATATTTCTCCAGGCCATTATAATAGTTCTCTTCATTATTTAAAAATTTACATTGATTATTGATCTCTATCGTAATCTTTTCATATTTTGCTGCGAGAAAAACGAGTTTTGAATCGCAACATTGAATTTAATATCATCAATTACTACAATTGTTTTTTGATTGTCTTTATCAGCAGGAATGATTTCAATTCTGGAAGTGATTTTTCGTCCGTCCATAGTTTTTACATCAGTTCCAAATTCCGTTTTAACCAAATATTCATCTTCATCGAAATATTCCGATTTCATCATTAAATACTCATCTTTACTAACCCATTTTATGATTTTGCCCCAAACAACGGCAGCATCTTCATTGGGCAGCATTTCTATTTTCCAGCAATCCCAACCATCAATAATTTCCGAACCAACTATTTTATGTGTAAAATCAACAACAATTGACGATTCTTTTAAAATATCATCATTGGTATAATCAGAGCCCATCCAGCCATTTGACATCATTGACGGTGGAAGCTTTATCATTCGACTAATGCTGGGCATCCAGTTCCACATCTCTGTTTTATGTTTTAAAAATGCTTGTCCTTTTTCTTTTGCAGGAGCTGTTATAAGTGTCATCGAATAATCTCTTTCAAGTGTCCAGATTTTAAATTGAATAGTGCGTTCCCAGGTCGGTCGCACTATTGTCATTGTCATTGTTCCCTGACTTGATTTTTCGCCATTCCATTTTTCATCAGCCTTTCGTATAATTTCTTTGGCATTTTGGCCAAATGCTGTTGTAAGGCTAAATAAAATCACAACAGTTAACAGTCCTGATTTTAATACATTAATTGTTCTCATAATTCTTAACATTTTTTTGAATACATTGATATTATTTTATTTTTAACTGCATCAATTGGGTAATTATCAGGATCTGACACATAGCTTAATCCAACACCATCAAGCAACGCCTGAAAAAAGTAGACTTCTGCTTGTGGATCTTTATAACCTTCGTTTTCAAAGTATTGATATAAGGTATGAAAAAAAGGTTCCATCATAGCCCAAAGTTCATTTTCAAATAATTTGAGAACCGGTGCTTGCATTATTAGCGAAAAATATAATCTCCAATAAACAGTATGTTCTTTTATCATTTTAACTGATTGCTGTATAAAATGAAGTAACTCATCTTTGGTAAGCACACCATCATGGTTGGAATCAAAGAATCCAATTAGATTATCAAAACCATGAAAAATAATTTCTTTTAGCAAATCTTCTTTGCTTTCGAAATAATTGTACATTAAGCCTTTGGAAATCCCAGCTTTTTTTGCAATTTTACTGATAGATGTCGGATAGTACCCTTCATTTGCAAAAAGCTCAAGAGCAACTTCCATAATTTTCTGTTTTGTAGTTTCTCTTATTTCATTGAATTTTTCAGGTGTTCTTGGTGACATAATCTATATGATTAAACGGTTAGTCATAACTGTTGGTTTAAAAAAACCGCTTTTGAATGAACGGTTAGTCAAAGATAATATCATTTCAATTAGAAATGCAAATAATTTTCAATATTTTTTATTAATTTTAGTTTCCCAAGAAATAATTAGTTAATTTACAATTGTTTAATTCCTGCAAAAAACTGTTATGTGTAAAAAACTGGTATTTATCTTTTTAATTTTATTTTTAATTGATTTTAGTATTATTGCAGATAATATTAAGGAGTCAGTAAGTGATAGTATTACTGGAAAGTATAATATTAATTCAGTTGATTATCTTTTAAATATTGCCAGAGAAGCCGCGATTCAGGACTTTGATTCTGCTGAGTCTATATTATTAGCAGCAAATAGCCTGGCTGATAGTCTTAAAGAAACAAGCACTCAGATTGAAGCATTAATTTTATTGGGACATCTATATTTTGATAATGCTTACTTCGAAAATGCTGAGGAAATATTTAACAGCTTACTAAATGAATTTCAATCAGAATTAACAGAAGAACAGGATGCTAATATTAAACATACTTTAGGGCTAAATCATATCAAGTTTAATAATTATGATAAAGCGATAAATTTTATTCAGGAAGCTTTGTATTATTATGAACGACAAAATAAAAAAGATGAAATAGCCAGGGCTTTAAAGGATATTGGAGGAATATACTATTATCTGGGGAATGAGAATTCAGCCCTGGATAATTTTCAGAAATCTTTATTGCTTTATAGAGAGCTTAACGATAGTGATGGTATAGCAAGATCATATAATAATATTGGTATGATTTTTAGGGATAAAGGAAATACAACCCTTGCACTGGAATACCTGTATCGCTCCCTGAAGATTAAAAAAAATCAAAATAATCCGTATGGTATAGCAAATACCCTTGGGAACATAGGAGAAGCGTATGTATTAGCAAATCAATATGACAAGGCTTTAGAATACTATGATGAAGCATTAATAATGTGGATAGAATTAGATTATTTACATGGTGTGACCGAAGTTTATAATTATTTGGGTAATGTATATATTAAAAAAGGAGAATTTAAAAAAGCTATAGAAAACCTGTTAAAAGGACAGGGAATATCTCTTCAAAATAATTTTAAGCAAAGGTTAGTAGTAAATTATCAATTATTGTCGGAGGCTTATTTTCAAACTGAGGAATATAAAAATGCAATTGTAAATTTTAAGCAGTATAGCTCCTTAAAAGACTCTGTTTATGAGGCATTAACAAACCAAAAGATAGAAGAGTATCTGATCAAATATGAAAACATAAAGGCGGAAAAAGAGCTGATTGATCAGGATCGAAAAATAATGAACCAGCGTTACCAGATTATTTTGACTTTAATTGTTTTGATTGGGGTTGTTGTTTTTCTAATAATGTTAATCAGACAAAACAGGCTAATTAGAAGAAAAAGTAAAAAAATTCAAAATATAAATAAAGAACTGGATAAACGGGTACATGAAAAAACCTCTGAATTACGAATTTCACAATTTTCCATTGATATTGCCGTTGATGCTATTTTTTGGATTGGGAAGAACGGAAAGTTTATTTACATAAATAATTCCGCATGTTCAATGCTTGATTATTCAAAAGATGAGCTTATTAAGATGTCTATTTTTGATATTGTACCTGAATTTTCTGAAGATATATGGTTTGAATATTGGAATCAATTAAAAAAGAAAGGATCATACGTAATACAACTTTATTATAAGACCAGAATGGGAAATGAAATTCCTGTTGAAGTGGCTTTCAATTTTAGAGAATTTGAGGGTGAAGAATTCAATTTTGTTTTTAGCAGGAATATTACTGAGAGAAAAATTTCTGAAGAAAAATTAAAAAATGCCAAAGAAAAAGCAGAAAGATCTGATAAGTTGAAATCCGTATTTCTTGCAAATATGTCACACGAGATAAGAACTCCGATGAATGCCATAATAGGATTTATTAATTTATTGGGAGATTCTGATATAACACAAGATCAAAAAGATGAAATAATTGATTTAGCCCAATCGAGTAGTAATGATTTGTTAAATATTATCAGTGATATTATTGATGTTTCAAAAATTGAAGCAGATGAGTTAACTGTAAACAAATCATTAAATTACGTAAATAGATTAATAAAAGGAATTCATAAAATTTACTTAAAGGATATAAATTATATACAAAAAGAAAATTTAGAATTAAAATTAGACCTGGAACCTAACAGCGATAGAATAGCTGTTTTCACAGATCAGGCTCGTTTTAAACAGGTGATGAGTAATTTAATCAATAATGCATTGAAATTTACAGATGAAGGAGAGATTACTATCGGATATCATCAAATTACTCAAGGTGGAAGGAAATTGCTTAAATTTTATGTAAAAGACACAGGAATTGGTATTCCAAATGAAAAGTTAGATGTGATTTTTGATCGCTTTAACCAATTAGTTGACGATCGTAGAAAATCATATAAGGGAACGGGTCTTGGATTAGCAATTTCTAAAAAGCTGATTGATTTGCTCGGAGGTCAAATAGGCGTTGAATCTCGCGAAGGAGTTGGCTCGGAATTTAATTTTACTTTGCCATATCAGGTTTTAGATTCACCTGATATTCCGGAAGAAATTAAAAATTTAAAACCAGGCAAAATAGATTGGTCAGAAAAGGCTATTCTGATTGTTGAAGATACTCCTTCAAATTATTACCTTTTAGAGCACTATTTAAAACCTACAAAAGTTAAGTTGTTTTGGGCAAAATCAGGCAAAGAGGCGATTGATCTTTTTAAACAGGAAGACAAGTTTGATTTAGTTTTGATGGACATTCAACTTCCCGGTATAAATGGGTACGAAGCAACAAAGCTAATAAAAGCACATAATAAAAATGTTCCGGTTATAGCTCAAACAGCGTACGCTTTATCCGGAGAAAGGGAACATAGCCTAAGCGAAGGTTGTGATGATTTTATTTCAAAACCGGTTAAAAAAGATACGCTTATAGAGCTGATAAGTAGTTATTTGCTGTAAATAATACCAATTCTTCTTCAAAATGTCGTCCCGATTTAATAGGGATAGTATTTTGAAGTTTAGAATGGTTAATGCCGTTA
>JAUWQL010000043.1 GCA_030611105.1 Bacteroidales bacterium | reverse complement strand
GTTGGAGGTTTTGCAGTAAGTGGGCGAATCCCTTCTAAAGCTGGTAATATTGATATTTTAAGGGTCACAGTTGATAGCACAAGAATTTATGTAAGCGATTCTGTTGGTGTAAAAGGGAAGGTTGGAGGTTTTGCAGTAAGTGGGCGAATCCCTTCGAAAGGTGTTACTAATAATTATTTACATGTTACAAGAGATAGTACCAGAATTTATATAACCGAATCTACAACAAAAGGAAAAGTTGGCGGTTTTGCAGTTAGCGGGCGTATCCCGAGTAAAGGAATTGAAAGGGACTATTTTAATATCTCTGCAAATTTGAGTGCTCAAACTATAGATCCCAGTGAGGCACGAATATTCTGGTATCCTAAAAAAGAAGCATTCCTTACCGGACGAGTATTAGTTGAAAGCCCCGATAGTGTTGGAACAAATTCCATGGCAACAGGTTTTGAGAGTAAATCAATAGGAGAATATTCCCAGGCATTTGGGTATAAAGCACGAGCCTTTGGAGAGAATTCCACTGCCATAGGGAATAATGCTAATGCCGTGGGTAATGAATCTTATGCTATTGGTAACTTTGCAAAAACCACTAACACGGGATCTTATGCCATTGGTTCTGGTGCCAGTGCTACAGGAGCGTTCAGTTTTGCCATAGGCTCAACTGGTGTGGACTCTGCAGGAAATGCTACCTCTGCAACTATGGCCACTGCTGACTATGCTTATGCCTTCGGAATGGGAAGTATTGCAAGTGCCCAGGGAGCTTTTGCTTTTGGAACTCAGGATACTGCATCCGGGGAATTTTCAAC
Source organism: Bacteroidales bacterium (assembly GCA_030611105.1). Classification (GTDB taxonomy): domain Bacteria; phylum Bacteroidota; class Bacteroidia; order Bacteroidales; family UBA12077; genus UBA12077. The sequence continues at coordinate 24,334 of JAUWQL010000043.1, read as the reverse complement.
TGCTATAGGACATAGAACAACAGCAAATTACTTGTTTAGTACTGCAATGGGAAATGCAACAACAGCAAGCGGACGAGCTTCCACTGCAATGGGAGATAGAACAACAGCAAGTGGACCCTGGTCCACAGCTATGGGATATACTACAACAGCAAGCAGTTGGTATTCCACTGCAATGGGGTTTGAAACAACAGCAAGCGGGGAATACTCCACAGCTATGGGGTTTGCTACAACAGCAAGCGAGAAATACTCCATAGCTATGGGGTTTGCAACAACAGCAAGCGGTGACTATTCTATAGCAATGGGGGATGGAACAACAGCAAGTAATCAGTGTGCCATAGCTATGGGAAGTGGTACAACAGCAAGTGGGGAACGTTCAACAGCCATGGGTCATAACACAGAGGCAAGCATGCGGTATTCCACTGCAATGGGGTTTGAAACAACAGCAAGCGAGGAATACGCTACAGCTATGGGGAATGGTACAACAGCAAGCGGGGCTTCTTCCATAGCCATGGGGAATGGTACAACAGCAAGCGGACCCGGGTCCACAGCTATGGGATTGAATACAACATCAGGTGGTATCGTTTCTACAGCTATGGGTCGTGAGACAACAGCAAGCGGGAGCTCTTCCACAGCCATGGGAAATCAAATAACAGCAAGACCATACAATTCCTTTGTTATTGGAAGATATAACGATACTACTGCATTGTCTCTTACTTCCTGGGAAGATACAGATCCTTTATTTATAATTGGGAATGGGGACAGTGACCCTACCAGGCATAATGCTGTTATGGTTACTAAAGAAGGAGAAGTATATTTACCTGATGTGTATTGGGATGCAGTGGGAGCTGTAAATGGGGATTTACTCATTGATGATACAGGAAAAATTGGTCGTCTAACTTCTTCCCTTCGATATAAAAAAGAAATAAATAGCATGGAAGATGTAAGCTGGCTCTATCAACTGCATCCTGTAAATTTTATATATAAGAACGATAATACAGAAACAAAACAATACGGGCTAATTGCCGAAGAAGTAGAAGAGATAAATCCTTTGTTTGTTAGTTATAATAAAGAAGGAGAAGTTGAAGCGGTTTCATATAGCAAGCTTGTAACTCCAATGTTAAAGGCTTTACAGGAACAGGAAAAGCAAATTGATGAATTAAAAACTGAAAATCAGGATTTAAGAAAAGAAAACGAAGAATTTAAAAACCGCCTAAGCGAAATAGAAAAACTTCTAATGGTAAAATAGCACTTTTCATATAAAAAAGACCAATGTCAATTAGTTAACAGATTCCGGATCACCTGCCTGCCGTTAGGCAGGAGCCCGGAATAACAAAGGATTATTAAAATATTTGGATATTTATTATATTTAATTAAAAACACCCAAGCCATCAAGGTCTTGGGTGTTTTATTTAAAGCACTATATATTGAGATGTTATGAAATTTTTATCTCTCTTGCTGGTTTTTCAACGGCTTCTTCTTTTTTAGGTAAAATAACCTGAAGTAAACCATTTTTATAAATTGCATTGATCTTTTCAGTATTAATCTTAGCAGATATTCTGAATGATCTGTTAAAAGAGTTAAAATTAAATTCCTTCAAATTATAGTTTTCTTCGGAGTTCTCATCAACTGATTTATCAAGCGAAATAGTTAACATGTTTTTGTCTAAATCAATTTTAAAATCAGACTTTTCAAATCCGGGTGCTGCAATTTCAACTCTAAAATCAAATTTTGATTCGATAATATTTGTGGGAGGAATTGCAATAAATTGATTTGTACATACTCTTTCATCGTTAAACATTTCATCAACTAAATCAGAAAAAGTTTTGTATCCATGTGTTCTGTTCATGTGAGATACTGGTCGGTTCATTTTTACTAGTGTCATAATTTTATAGTTTTTGTTATTTAGATTAAATTAATTGTTATTTGATTTGATTATTTCAAATGCTGTACCAATACAATTTTTTGACTAAAATTGAAAAACAAATGCAATAAAATGTCATTATGACATAGTAAAAATAATTTTACATGACATAATGACCGTATTCTGTTTTTAAACGAAGAATTAATCAATAATTTAAGTTTTGATACATACGATTGTTATTTTTGTTAAAAAACTAATGTCATATCATAAATAAAAAGTCGCTTTTTATTTAACCGATAAACCTAACAGGTTTTCAAAACCTGTTAGGTTTTATGTATGTTAATTGAAGTTTGACAAAACATAGTAGTGTACGATAAAAATAAATTAAGTAAAATATGAGAATTGATATTATAACCGTATTACCAGAATTGTTAACAAGTCCTTTGGACCATAGTATAATTAAACGTGCTCAACAAAAAGGCCATGTTGAAATACATATTCATAACTTAAGAGATTATTCTACCAATAAACACAAGAATATTGATGATTATGCTTTTGGTGGCGAAGCAGGTATGGTTATGATGATTGAACCCATTGATCGTGCAATAACAGCTTTAAAAGCTGAAAGAGATTACGATGAGATAATTTACACATCTCCCGATGGCATTAAATATAATCAGAAGGAAGCAAATAAGTTATCTGTTTTTGAAAATATCATTATATTATGTGGGCATTATAAAGGCATTGATCACCGTATTCGTGAACATATTATTACAAAAGAAATTTCTATTGGCGATTATGTGTTGACAGGAGGAGAACTTGCAGCAGCAATAATTACAGATAGTGTTGTTCGATTAATTCCCGGTGTAATTTCCGATGAAACTTCGGCACTAACAGATTCTTTTCAGGATGACTTGTTGGCTCCGCCTGTTTATACTCGCCCGTCTGAATATAAAGGATGGAAAGTGCCCGATGTACTTCTTTCAGGTAATTTTAAAGAAATTGATAAGTGGAAAGAGGAGCAGTCTATTGAGCGTACCAAACGTTTGAGGCCTGATTTACTTGATGAATAATTACATTATTCTCATTAGAAAACAATCGGTAAAATCAACAAGTATATGCAACAATAAGCCAATTGCCGGAATACGTAACTTTTTATTCGCCAAAAACAGAAAGTATATACCTATTGCATAGTAAGAATGCAAAGGATGAAATCCAATACTACACCTGTTAGCATCAAAAACAGGGTTTGCCAACAAATGATCTAAGTCAATTATCATTGCAAGAATCATAATTAACCAGGCCATCTTAAATTTTGATCTGAAGAATGTGAATGCAACAATTCCGGGAAGAATAAAGTGCAAACCATAATGAATAATTTCTCTTAATTCAGGCACTTTAAATTGTTAAATGATTATTGAATATTTATTATTGAATTAAGCTCCTTTTCTGTTTTGAGGATTAGTTCGGCTAAAAATACTGCTTCGTTTAGTTTTTTCAAATACATTCCCTTTTACCTGTCTGATATCTTCGACCGTATAAAATGCATTGGGCCTTACTAAGTGAACAATTTTAATATATTTTTTAAGGTCTCTTCTATGTATTGTGGAAAAAAGCAATTTTACCGAACCTTCACGACCAATAGCATCCATTAGTGTAAATCCGTAACCTGCGGTCTTAAGATTCTCGCCTAATGCAGTTTCATATTTTTGCAGAATAACACGAACTAGAACAACTCCAATAGATATTTTTTGTTCTAAATAAATCCCAAAAAAATTCCCCATTGCAAATCCTCCAGCAAACGCTAAATAACAATAGAAATTATCGAGATGTTTCATAATCTGACTAATTGCCGTTAACCAGATTAACGATTCAAAAAAGCCAAATAAAGGTGCAAGATATTTAAATCCTTTAGCAGCGTATATTAATCTTATTGTACCAATTGTTTGATCCGTTATTCGGGCAATAAAAATTAACAAGGGTAATATCAGGTAATTAAAAAGCGGAGTGTCGATACCAGATAAAAAATCCATAATTAAATATTTATTAGTTTGGTAAAATTAATCAAATAATTTATAATAAACTCCCGGATTAAATCGTACATGGCACATCTTATATAAAAGTTCAGTTATTTGTCTTTTTATAAATTTGCAAAGCCATTGACTTCCCTGCAATTAAAACCTTCTTTTTTAACAAGAATACATTACTGTCAATCAGTTTATTTGTGCATTCGTTTTTATGATATTCCCTAAAGTTTCTGAAATGTTCTTTTCCTGCCAGAAATTCTATCGCGTTAATAATATATCTTGAAGAAGGTTTTGTCTTTTCATTAATTTCATAATCAACTATTAACAGATGTCCATTATTTCTTGTAATTCTGGAAGCTTCATCGATAATCATTTTTTGATCTTCGAAGGACTTTTCATGTAGTGCCAGTTGAATCATTACTAGATCGAATGACTTATCCGGAAACTGAATATCTCTCGCATCCTGTTCATAGCAATCAATGTGTTTTGCAACTTTTAACATAGCCGGTGAAAGATCAATTCCGGTTAACTTGATATCCGTATTCTTAAGATATTCTAATTGATTTCCTGTACCACAGCAAATATCAATCACGGACTTTGGGTTTAACTGAATTATTATTTTAGCGGTTTTTTTTCTGATTTTGTTTAAAAAAGGGTAAAGCAGAAAATCATAAAGTTTTGCCACAGCATAATTTGCCATTGTTTCAAGATTTTAATTCAGACAAAAATAGAGTATTTACAGATATAAAAAAACGCCAGTGATTGTTACACTGGAGTTAAAGTTTTAAATATATGTTTCAGTGCTTATGCGAATGATTTTTCAAAAGCAATAATAACTTCGCTTATTCTATACATCTTATACCAATTCTTCTTCAAAATGTGTCCCGATTTAATCGGGATAGTATTTTGAAGTTTAGAATGGTTAATGCCGTTATATATTCAATGCATATTTGTTTTTCACAAATATGACAACTGCTCTCATGAGCAATAGCGAATAATTCGAATAATAAACGGTATTATTTCGCAACAAATTCTAAGTTTTATAATTTATAAGATGTAATTTGAGTTTCGTTAGTTTTATAAAAAACCTGGCCTGTTACATCATCAACCGCGTATACCGGCTCTTTTTCTTTGCCAAGATTAATAGTACCTTCAAGTTCACCTGTATCCTTGTTAACTTTTAATAATGTATTATCTTTTTCTATTTTGCCAAAAATGATAATAAAATCACGACCTTCAGAAGTAGCTTTAAAACGAGCATTAGCCTGTTGGAATGACTGTTTTGCAAAATCAGAAGCCGCATCGCCCAGTTCACCGTATATTTGTCCAAAACCTTCAACAATGGCTCCATCAAAAGCATCTTCTTTCTTTATTTCAGGAGCAGCAGACTGAAGAACTTCTGATGCATAATATGCATTTGCACTAATGTAGGCGGCACGTGCTGCCTGTGCATATAATAAAGCTCTTTTTAAACCCGGTTCGCGTGGTGCTTCGTAGTATTTTTGGAATAACTGCAATCCTGAATAATCAAACATAGCAACATTTTGCTCTGATGAAACAAAAATTCCTTTTTCTCGAAGTTCTAGTTTATTAGGGATTTCTTTACCTTCAAATTTTAAAGCAACACTTGATACGTTTTTAACTGTCGCAGTTTCAATATCTATCAATTTTACAATATTTTCTTTTGTATCAAAAGCATATATTGTATTTTCTTTTTGTTCTAAGAGTGTTGGATTTGTTTGTATCGATTTATCAAATACTAATTTGCCTGTTGTTGGGTTTAATATATTGATTCCTTTTGTAGTAATAAAAAGAATTCCTTTTGGTGATTTAATGGTTCTGACAACTTCTCCATTAATTCTAACTGGTTTTTCAAATGTTATTAAACCTTGTGCCGGATCTAAAAAGTTTAGATAATTCTTTTCTCCGGATTGTGACATTAGCAGAATACCATTTCCAATTTTTAAATGCTTGTAAATACCACCTTTTATAGCAATTCCTTTTCCTTTTTTACCCCATTTCCCGGTTGCTGTTTCCAGATCAAAAAAGTTAATTTTAGTTCTGCCACCATTATTTGGTAAAACAATAATTCCATCTTTATAAAATGCTAAATCTCCTAATTGACCTCGCATCTGAATAGGTTCTGTCCAAAGTCTCGAACCATCAGCGATGTTAAATGCTATATAGTTATTTTCATAACTAATCATCGTTTTCCCACTACTGGATTGATTCTCATTTTTCTTTTCAGCGCCAATTATAAAAATGTCTTTGGAAGGATGTTTGTAAAAGTTAACAACAAAGTCTTCATCGGCAACAGCCTGTTCGGCAACTCCCTGCAAAAGGCTCCCAAATGCTCCCATACTTTCTAATTGTTCAGCTTCTTTTGAAATAGAATTTTTCCAGATAATTTCGCCCGTTTGACTATTTACTTTATAGTTTTTAAATAATGTAACAATAAGTAATTCTTTATCTGAAAGTTCATTTAACGTAACTATCCTGCCAAATCTTTCTTCAATTTGCCAAACTTTTTTTCCTGTTGCCATATCAACCATGAGCATGATTGGTTTGCGATTCATATTTTTACCTGCAACAAGAATTCCATTCGCTTTATAAAGTACTTGCTTAGTTTTTAACTCTGCAACTCCGGCTTGTGATGAGTTAAATTTGATATTTCCTGTAAAAGGATCAAGTAAAGTAATGACATCTCCCTGGGTAATTGATAATAAAGGCGAGCCACTCATTTCTTCGATTTGTTCATTTGCAATATTTGCAAATTGACTATTTGACCATAGCTTTTCACCGGTTTCCGGATTAAAAGCAGCAAATTCAGTATCGGTGCAAATAAAGTAGTTTCCGAACGATGTAACTTGTTGCCATAATACCTTTCCGGAAAGGTCTATTTTCCATAGTTCATTTACTTGCGCATGGCTAATCGACCATGAAATCACAAGCATTGATACAAAGCTTAAAGTTCTGGTTAGTTTTTTTTTCATAATTATTTTAAAGTTTAGTGAATGATTTAATTTGTTCTGAAAAAAAAGTGATTATCATTCTTTTTTCTTGAGATTTGCAATAATCAAATAACGTTCCAAATTTTTGATAAAAGAGTAAATTATTAAGTTAAATAATCATTATATCTAATTGTTTATTATTCACTGGTCATTATAAATAATGGCTGTAATTCAAAACTTTTATAGAAAGGTCTTAATCTTTCTGTATTGTAATGTTTCTGAATATTCACTGTTTTTTTTGTATTAACAATAACTTCAATTGGCAAATTATCATACCTGCCATTTTTAAGAACAACAAGCCGGCCATGAATTCCCTTTAAAACTAAATCTACAGCTAAATTTCCATAAGCCATTGGTACAATTGAATCTATTGCATCAGGATCGCCACCTCTTACTAAGTAACCAAGTTTTTGGTTTATTACACCTATAGGTCGGCCTTTACAACAATTTGCTGAATATTCTTTGAGCCTGGCAGAAACCAAATCTCCAATTCCCCCCAGTTTTGCATGGCCATATGCATCTTTAACATCATTTTCAAATACCATTTCGCCACCTTTGAACATTGCACCTTCCGATACTAATACTACCGAATATTTACTGGGGTTATTCATGCGATCTTCAATAAGCAGTTCGGTAAGGTTTTCAATCTTAAATTCATATTCGGGAATAACACAGCGGTTGGCAGCTCCGGCTATAGTTGGAAGCATTGCTGTAAATCCCGCATAACGGCCAAATACTTCAAGAACCATAAATCGTTCATGAGAACCGGCACTGGTTCTTAGGTTATTTATTATTTGAATGGTTCTGGTAATACATGTGCTAAACCCAATAGAATAATCGGTTCCAGGCACATCGTTATCCATTGTTTTTGGCATAGCAACAATCTTAACTCCTTCGCGGTATAATCGTACGGCGTAACTTAAAGTATCGTCGCCACCAATTGGTATGAGATAATCTATTCCCAAGAATTCCAGGTTTTTAAGAACCTCAGGTGTAATATCATTTCTCGGTTTATTATATTTTTCTTTTAAATGATCAGGAACATTCCAGTTAGCAATTCTGCTGGGATTTGTTCTCGATGTATGTAAAAAAGTTCCTCCTGAGCGCCCGGCCTTATTCACTCTGGTTTCAGTTAATATCTCATAAAACTCTGTATTATCGACATTTTTATCTCTTATCATATCAACTAATCCCATCCAGCCACGTCGTATTCCTATTACTTCAAAACCTTCGCGAAGCGCCCTTATGGTTATTGCCCTGATTGCCGGATTTAATCCGGGAACATCGCCACCGCCTGTGAGAATAGCTATCCTGCCTTTAATTTTAGTATTTTTTGCCATAATATTTGGTTTTAGGAATTAAGATCACCCATGAAATTTACAAAAAAAATAAAGCTAAGTAAAGTAAATAGCTAGCTTTTATAAAAATAGTGGAAAAGAAAATATATCTTATTTCTTTCTTGCTCCTATTTTGCTCTTATTATTTAATCATCAAAGATAAATCTTTAGCTTAATAAATATATCTACAAACATACGAGGTCTTTCAGACCCTGACGGGTCGTTTCTTCCGGTAACCTGGCAGGGTCTTCCTGACCTGTCAGGATTTAGAATTTTAGGAGGTAAATATTCCATTTCTTCCTCTTCCTTTATCCTCACTAACAAATGAAAACCTGCCTGCCGGACAGGCAAGGTGATTTCCCATAAGGCACCATGCGTAAGTATCAGCAATTAAAGGAATATATTTATCGTACAACCGGAGAAAATATTCATAATTTGCTTTTTCACTGAATAACTCACAACTATTAATGCCACGATTATACACATGGTAATATTTGCCGTATTCAAGTGGAATAGTATTATTCATAATTTTTTTATTCAGGCTTCAAATTATCGTTAAGGTTTTTTAACTGCTTTGTGATTCTATCTTAAAATTTTACGAACAAAAGCAACTGTAAAGTACGACATCAGGAATAATCCTACAAAACCTTCTACCCCGGAGAGCCATCTGAAAAATCCCGAAGGATAATAATCGCCATAACCAATGGTAAGAAATGTAATTGCACTATGATAAAATGAAACTGCTACCGGACCAAGTTTGTCGGGATCGCCAACCGATGATACAATTTTTGCATCAACAAAGAAAGGCAAAACTAGATATAATAAGGAGAAGAAAATGTATCCGAACAGCATACTGGTTAGTACACGTAATGGATTTGTAGCATATAATCCAACTTTATCGAATACCAGCCATTGAAAAGCATACGATGGATATTCCCATATTCGACTGTAAGGATTTTTCTTTATTGCATCTTTTAAATCGGCTTTTAATTCGTTGCGTTTAAATTCAACATAGGCTTTATCTTCGTCGGCATATTGACCTGTTGTACTGAAATTTTCTTTTAGTATTCGGAACTGTTCGGCAAATTCTCTTCTTTTTGCGTCTTTTTGCGAATAAATAAGTTCTTTAATATTATTTATTTCCCAATCAATATATATTCTGCCAATTAAACGCATACCGACGAAATTGATTGTTGCAATTTCGAGGGGGAAATCATAAGGCTTAATATCAATTATATCACGAGCTACTGTGTCGGAAAGATCTATTGATTTACACTTTGACAATCTTAAATCGACATAATAATCTAAATGACATGATTTAAGCGAAAGCTCAAGAATGTGAGAGTTGTTAAAACTCAGGTTCCCTTTTCCAAAATTGGCATTATCGAGATATAAAATAGTATTGTCGAATTCAACTTTTTCGAACGATATATTTCCATCGCCCCAAATGGATTTTCTGAAAGTTAATTTTCCTCCTTTGTGTTGGGAAGCTTCAAAAGATTTTTCGCCATTTCCAAAAACCGCACGATTAAAACTAACTTTTGCATCGCTAAATTCTGTTGTGCGAAAATCAACCTTTCCGTTTCCAAATTCAGTTCTTTCAAATAATAACTCTTTACAATGAAACCGTGCAAAGTGAAATCCAATTTTACCTTCACCAAAACGTGCAACCTTAAACGTAATTCTTTTGGAATTAAACAGAACATTAACGAATGTTACATCACCATCGTTAAATTCGGTATTTACGAAAAGCACATCTCCTTTGCCAAAATGAGCATCCTGAAAATTTTTATGCCCGGTACCAAACCACGAGTTTTTGAAATTTACTTCGCCATCACCAAAATGTACATTCGAAAAATCAACATTTCCATCATTAAAATAGGTGTAACTAAAATTCACACCACCCTGATGAAATTTAGCTGATTGAAAAGAAACTGCTCCACTAAGAAAATGAGCATTTTCAAAATCTTTATATTCATCATCAAATTCAGCAAAAGAAAAATCAGTAACAATACGGGAATCGAAAAAAGTATTATATGCTGAAAATCCATGGATTTTCACATAGCTCTTTTTTTCAATATTTCTGTTTTCGCGATATTCAATCAATGAAAAATTTTCAACATAACAATGATCAAGATCGACAGGTTTTTCCTGCTCGATTAGTTGATATATCTCTTCTTTATCAATAAAGCCTAATTCAATGTAGCCAACCTCTTTTTTGTTTTCATCAAGAAACGAAATGGCAACGGTATTCTCATATTTTTTGCCAGATTCTGTTTTAAAAGGAGTATCTTTTATTTTGACTTTATAGTTAAAGAAGTTTTGGATCATTTTATTCGTTTTTCACAAATTAATTCAAATATAATAAAAACTTGGGATTAAGTTTCAAGTTTCAGGTTTAACTCCTTTCAGTCGTTGAGCTCTCCGCCGGCTGGCGGATCGGTTCAAGTTTCAGATTCTTATTACTTTGTACTCATCGATACTATGTACTATAATAACTACCGATGGCATATTTTTTTATACGCACAGTACTCACAATTACGGGTTTCTTCGGTTTGAGAAAACGAAATGTCAGGGTTAAAAATGTCGCTTATTAATTGACTTAAATATTCAATATAATTGTCGGCTACCGAATTGTAATCATCAATATAAGACTTTGATTCTTTATTGAAAATACGATATTCAAAATTTTTGTCGAACATTTTGCGAACAGAATATACTCCCGGAGTAATTGGTAACTGTGGTTTTTTAGTCTCCTGATAAAACATAGAGTACAGACAGGTTTGAAAAACAGCACTATTTTGATCATTCTTTTTATCAGAAAACAGAGCCTCAATATTCTTAAATTCCAGTTTATCATTTCCTGTTTTGTAATCGATTACCCTGATATGATTATTTACTCTGTCAACTCTATCGATTTTCCCACCCAGTTTTACCATTTTTAATGATCCGTTTGTTGTAAGTGGAATTTCAATGTCGTATTTATCTTCTAGCGATAAAATTTCAAAAGGAGCAATGCTTTCGTCGATTTTAAGAACCTGGCAAATATACTTCTCAATCACTTCACGAATAATTATGTTTTTACCGGAATACTGAATTTTACTTTCGGATTTAAAGTATTCTTTTTTAAAAGCCTTATCAATTGCTTGAGAAATCTTCTCTTTATTGTTTAAAAGATTTTTAATTATTTGTGGACTTATTTCTTTACCAATAAAATCTTCGTATAAATAATCCATTGCCTGATGCAGAATATTGCCAAACAAAGGTGCATCAATTTCTTCTGTTAGTTCATCTTGTTCGCGTAACTCAGCAATATATCGGAAGTAAAATTGCAAACGGCAACGTAAATATGTACTTAAAGCACTTGGTGACAAATATTTTGTTCCATCTTCTGATAAAAGAAATTGTCCCAGTTTTTTAATTATTTTTTCTGATTTCTCAATCGATATTTCTTTAGCTTGAGTAACATTAATATCGTAACGAAGACTTTTTTCTTTAATATTAAAATCTGATTCAAATTTTAACTGGTACAAAAACCGGCTCATTTCACCTGTCTGTAATCCATCTGAATTTGAATTATATATTAAGGTTATATTTTTTGCTCGTTGCAGTAATCTGTAAAAATAGTAAGCATATATTGCATCCTGATGCTCAATAGTTGGTAATCCAAAACCACGGCGCAGATTATAAGGAATAAACGACATTGCAGCTTCGGTTTTTGGAAAAACACCTTCGTTTACAGATGTTATATATAGATTTTCAAAATCGAGCAAACGGGTTTCAAGGATTCCCATTATTTGTAATCCGGAAAGAGGCTCTCCTGTAAAGGGAACTCGAAGATTCCTTATTATTTTTCGAATCAGACGAATGTATGTCTCCGTTTTAATTTCGATCTGTTGCTCCTGTAATACATCTTTCAAGCGATTAATCGAAAGGTAAATATGATAGATGTATTCTTTTTCGAGCGATGTTGTATGAATAGTATTTTCCTGTCCCGTTTTTTTAAGTGAGTTATAAATTTGATGCAGAATTTTTAATATGTATTCTGATAATTCAAGGTAGGTGTTAATTTTCGTAAAAATTACTTTAAAGAAATCACAGCTTGCTAATTCTTTGCTGGTAATAATAATTTTGTTGTTCTTTTTTATAAACTGCAAAAGATTATTTGCTTCTGTCGGGAATTGTGTATTTACATACTGGTGACTAAGAATTGCAACAACATTTTTATGATAAAACGTGAAACTGTTTTTAGTTTCTTTCGCATTTTTTTGTAATTCAATTATATGTTCCAATAAGCTATAAACAGGAGTGTTACTTACCGGATATCCCATGGTAATATTTACTTTGTCGACCGTGTCGGGAACCGAATGCAAAACCGGAACAAGCAATTCTTCATCGGCTAACACGATGGCCGTTTTATTGGGCGATTCAGCAATATTTTCGTTCGATGCTTGCAGTTTTTGAGTAATTACTTTTGCTTGCCCGACATCCGATGGAACAGAAATAATCTCAATGTTCTTTTTTTGCGATAAAGATTTGAAAATATCTTTGTTAGATATGCTTAATGGCTGTTTATACTGATTTATATTTTCACGTAAAAAGTATCCTGCTTCGTGATGTTGATTATTGATGTAGCTTTTATCATAATCCCAGTAAAAGTCGGCTAATTTGTTATTATTTAAGTAATCGAAAAATTTCTTCTCGCAATTGTTAAGTGCATTAAATCCTATAAAAACATATTTTATGTGTGGTAAGTTAATTTTATCGCTGCCTTTAATTTTATCAGCAACAGCCCTGTAAATCATACCTTCATACGCAATTCCAAGCTTGTTTAGCTTTTTATTAAATTGCTGATATATTTCAAGTAAAACGTTCCAGATACTTATAAAATCTTCCTGATGACCGGAGTGTTTCTCAGGATCAAAACTTTGCCAGAATTGCTTAATAGATTCAATTTGTTCGTCCGATAAATAGTTAAACTGATCCTGAATGGATTTTAAGGATTTAAGGTTTTTAAATAAATCATCGGGATTAACAAGGTATTTATCAATATCGTCAAAATCGTTCAGCATCATTTCGCCCCAGAAATAAAAATCATCAAAACTTTCTTCCGACTTTTTTATTTGTTTGTAAATCCGATATAATTCAAACAAAAGTTTAATATTATCAGCATTTGTCAGACCTGAAACTTCCTGCATTAATTCATTTATAGTAGTTGTTTCCGGTGACCATATTGGTTTGGCGGTTAGTTCCGAAAGATATTTCTTAAAATATAAGCCAGCCCTGCGATTAGGAAATACAATACACAGGCTTGAAATATTATCTTCATACCTTGAATAAAGGTCATTTGCAACGTATTTAAGAAATGAATTCATTTGTAACAAGTTCCGAGTTTAAAGTTTAAAGTTTCAAGTTCCAATTGAATAAGATAAAAGTTTAAAGTAAAAAGATAAAAGTATTAAATAACAACACACTTCATTTTTTGATACTTGACTTCTGAACAATTGAACCTAAAATCTTTTTTAATTCAGATGATTCATTTGTTAACCATTCTAATTCATTTACATCATAAACTTTATCAACTACAGCTTTAACCAACCTTAACCAATAATTAGATTCTCTCATTTCTCTTAAAGAAATTCTTACTTTATTTGTAAAATCAGCTTTAGGAGAACCTGTTGGTGCTTCCTCGTAATTTGCTCCTGCAGATGAAGAACTTTTTATTAGTTGGTATCTAATTATTTTTACTTCAGGTGAAGCAGGCAATGTTTTTAGAAATTTTATTGTCCTCACTGCGAAATTGAAAAGTCGTTGAGTTAATTCATTTTCAGCCATTATTGTATTGTTTATATATAACCTAATTTACTTTTTCCCTTTATCTTTTATCTTTTTATCTTTCCCCCTTTATCTTAAAAAACTTTCCCTGCCATGTGTTCAGTTCTTCCAGTCTTTTTTCAAATTTATTTAATATCTGATCATTACGGATTAATCCCCAACCCGGGCCGGCTAAAAAACGAGGAGGAACTTCGCCCGCAAATCGCTCAACCACAAATTCTGGATTTAATCTTTCTAGAAACTGAATGAAAAAATCGATGTACTCAGGTAATTCAAAGAAAGTAAAGTTTTCAGGACTTTCTTTGTATTCCTTTTCAAATGCTGTTCCTTTAATAATTTGCAATTGATGAAACTTAACGGTGTCGAGCGGAAGCGAAGAGATGGTTTTTGCGTTGTTTAAAATATCTTCTTTGGATTCTCCGGGTAATCCAAAAATAAAATGTGCTCCTGTTTTTAATCCGTATTGTTTTGTTCTTTTCAATGCTTCAACCGATTCTTCAAATGTGTGCCCACGATTAATTCTTTTAAGTGTTTCGTTATTGCACGATTCAATTCCATATTCAATTATGACATAATATTTCTCAGAAAGCTTCTTGAAATATTCCAGTTTTTCATCATCAATACAATCAGGACGGGTACCTATTACGAGACCTGCAATTCCAGGAATGCTCAGTGCTTCATTGTAAATCTTTTTTAGTTTGTCAAGTGGAGCATAAGTGTTTGAATATGCCTGAAAATATGCCAGAAATTTGTTAGCTCTTCTGTATCGCTTCTCATGGAATTCAATTCCTTCATTTATTTGTTGTGTAATCGATTTGTCAGGTGTACAATACGAAGGATTAAAAGCATCGTTATTACAATAAGAACATCCTCCGGTTCCTTCTAATCCATCACGATTTGGACAGGTGAAACCGGCATCGATGGTTACCTTTTGCACACGCTCACCAAATGTTCGTTTAAAATAATTGCTGTATGCATTAAATCGTCTGTTATGGCCCCAGGGGTAGTCTGTCATTTTGCTACTTTGCTATTAAATAAATTAGTTCAAATATTTTGCTTCAATGTTTTTTGATACAAGTTCAAAGTTCAAGCCTGCCTGTCTTGCCTGTCGGCAGATAGGTCGGCAGACAGGTTTCAAGTTTCAAGTTCCAGTTGGAAGTTTTGAGTTCAAAGTTATTAACCATTCTACCAATTAACATGGAAACTGTTTACTGCCTACTGCTACTGCATCCTGCTGCTAACTACTACCTGCCACTTGTAATACCAGTTCAAGATCAACATACCATAAAAAGCCTTCCACTTCCTTATTTTCCATTTTCTTCAAAATCTCCATATACGATTTTACCTGTTTATGATGTTTCTCTTCTTCCTGCTCTCCGAATTTGTAATCGATTACAATTATTTTATTATTATTACTTATAACTCTGTCAGGTCGTGCAGTTTTTCCGTTTGTTAAAATAATTTCAGCCTCGATTTTTATTTGCCACTCATCACTAAACCAGTTTTTTATTTGTTCGTTTTTTAATGTTTCTTCAATTTTTTGTTTGATATCCGGTTTTTCATCCGGTGATATTTTCCCGTCAAAAATAAGTTTATCTATGGCTTGCGAAATATCTTTTTCTGTTTTAATATTTTCAAAAATTTCGTGCATTACTTTTCCATGGTTTACTTTTTCGAAAGGGGCATTTTCCTGACCGGTAAAGAAGGAATTATCGTGCAATTTTAGTCGGAGTTTATTTTTAATATCAAATGATTCAAACTGATTAATTTCAAATTCATCGGGTAAATCCTTTTTAACATCCATAACTTTCTTTAACTCTCCAAATTCAAATGAACTTGTTTGTGTATTCCAATGGTCTGTAAAATCAATTAAGGTTTTATCTGTAGGATAGTTTTTGTAGTTCTGATAAGTGAAGAACAATAAATTACCAACGTTAGATATTTTTTTTGCCTTATCCTTTAAAGGAGAAAAACAAAAAAGGTTTTCTTTAACCCGCGTAAACGCAACATAAAGTAGATTTAAGTTATCTACGTATGCATGCAATTTTTCTTTTAAATAGTCAGGTTTAAATACTGTGTTTGAAAGTTTTCCTGAATATTTTACAGGAATTAAGTCCAGCTGATCAAAAGGTTCTGCATCCGTTTTACACCATAAAATATTAGTTTGATTCGATTTGTGATCAATATCCCAATTACAGAACGGAATAATCACATTTTTAAATTCCAGTCCTTTAGAGCTATGAATAGTTATAATTCTAATTGCATCTTGATTTTCCGATACCGATAATGTTTTCTTATTTCCTGTTTCTTCCCACCAGTTAATAAAAGTATGAATATCAGAGGCTGATTTTTTACTGAAATCAAGCACGATATCCAGAAATGCATTTAAATAGGGAAGTTCTGCCTTTATTTCATTAAGCCTGAATAATCTTATAATTCGATCGGTTAATTCATAAATCGGGAGTTGCTTTATTTGATTTAGTGATTCAAAAAAATCTTTCGGAAATAGTTTTTTTAGCCATTTTTCCTGTTCTTCTTTTGTGTGATTTCTTAACAATTCATGAAGTTCAGAGTTTGATAATTCATCTGATTTTAAATAACAATTATACTCGTGTGCTATAAATGATAAGTTTATATCATCGTTTGAATCAAGAATATACTCCAGAATTGATATAATAAATTTTACTAATGAAGAGTTTGCAATAAATAACGAATCATTTGATATGAAATCAAATTTATATTTTGTTCCTGATTGATTTTTATATTCAATGAGAGTATTGGCTATATCCTGACCTTCTTTGCCCGATCTTACCAAAATCGCAATATCATTCAGATGATAAGCTTTTTCCTGTAAATCTTCTATTATTTTCGGCAGTCTCAATTTTACTTCATCTTTCCACGAATCATATTCCTTTTCCGATAAAAATGTATGATTTATATATCCATTCTCCTTATTATTCCTCTCCGGAATATTCTGAAATACATCCTGATAAGCATCTGTGATTTTTGTTTTGTAAGGGTTATCCGAATTATCAGATTCAGTAAACTCACTATTGAAATTTTGCTGAAGTACTTGTGATGAATAACAGAAAACGGAATTGTTAAAATCGATGATATTTTTCCTGCTTCGCCAGTTGGTATTTAGCGCTTGTATTTCAGGATTAAATTGTACGAAATCTTTTTGTACTTCATCCGAGAGAATTTTCCAATCGCTGTTACGCCAACGATAAATCGATTGTTTTATATCTCCAACTAAAAGGTTTTTACTTCCCTGTGCAAGACTATTGTTAATAAGTGGTTTGAAATTGTGCCATTGTGTTTTTGATGTATCCTGAAACTCATCAATCATAAAATGCTTATATATGTTGCCGGTTTTTTCATAAATAAAAGGAGAATCGTTATTGTCTATAATGATTTGAAGAAGTTTTGCAGAATCAGAAATCAGGAATATATTCTGTTCTTCACAATATTCTCTGAGTTTTCCGGAAATATCAGTCAGAATTCCAAGCGTGTGAATGAATTTTAAAATTTCGACCGACGAATAGTACTGAATATGATTTTTTTCGTAATAATTAACTGCTTCAACTAGTAAGTCAAATAAACCATTGTTTAATACATTTTCAATAGTATCTTTCTTTGGGCTTTTATTTGTGAACCATTCGTCGAAGCTTTCTGCTCCTTTTAATGTTCTTGTTTTAGGCTCAAAATCTTTATTATGAACTATTTTATTAAAATAATTTGGGACACTTGACTTACTCCATTTAAAATCTTCAATTACTAAACCATTAGAATTTATTAAGCCTAAAGCTTCCGTTCCAATTTTTACTAATGTATTCTCAAACTTCACCCTGATTTCCTGTAAATTTTTAATATAATTTTTCAGAAAATCCTTGTCGCTCATTTTTTTAATGAGTTGCTGATTAAATGCTTTGTATTCTTCTTTAAAAATTTCCAGGGCAAGGTTCTTAATATCATCTTTAAAATCCCATTTATTCCCCTGCTCAATTTTATCAGATGCTAAATTAGAAAGCCATTTACGTAATTCAGTATTTTCGTCTAAATCAAGCAATAAATTATCAATGACTTTTAATAAAATTTCATTTTGATTTAATTCTATCGTGTATCCGGGTTGAATGCCAATTTCGCGGGTAAATGACCGGATAATTTTTTGAAAAAATTTATCGATTGTACTGACTGAAAATTTTGAGAAATCATGAAGTAGGAATGATAAAATCTTACTTGCCTTGAGTTTAATTTCGGCTTCCGATAATTTATATTCGTTTTTAAGCCCTTCCTGATATTCAGATTTTAATCCTTTGGCTAGTTTGTTAAGTTCGCTCAGAATTCTGTTTTTCATTTCAGCTGTAGCCTTATTGGTAAAAGTAACAGCCAGTATTCTTCGGTAATTTTCAGGATATTTGAATAGCAGTTTTAAATACTCTTCGGTAAGTTTAAAAGTTTTACCCGATCCTGCAGATGCTTTATATATTGTCAGTTGAGACATGGATGCTTTTTAATATCTACCATAAAATTAATTAAAATAATTTCTATTTTAGAATTATCTTATTAACATGCTATAACAACTGAATATTACTATACCTTAAATTTGTAAGTCGTGGCATGACTAATTTAGTAGTTAAGGTGATTTTTATTATATTTGAATTAATAATAAGTTGTAGTGCATTAAAAGAAATAAAAATGAGTACAATAAAATTAATTCAACCCGAAAAAATAAGTCTTAAAGATCATCCAATTTTGAATGAAAGTTGGTTACAGAATATAATTGCTGAAAATCCGAAAATTATTGGACTTGGAGATTTGATTTTAAAAGATAAGGAACGAAAACAGCCACGTGCAGGAAGACTGGATGTTTTGTTTCAAGACGCAGAAATAAATAAAAGATATGAAGTTGAAATTCAATTGGGAAAAACAGACGAAAGTCATATAATAAGAACAATTGAATATTGGGATATTGAACGAAAAAGGTATCCACAATATGAACACTGTGCTGTAATTGTTGCGGAAGAAATAACTAGTAGATTTTTGAATGTTATTGGACTCTTTAATGGAACTATACCATTGATAGCAATTCAATTAACTGCATATAAAAATGGTGATGATTATTTCTTGACTTTTAATAAAGTTCTTGACGAAATGAATTTAGGATTGATTGATGAAGATGAAGAAATAAGTGAAATAACTGATAGGAATTATTGGGAAACGCAAAAAGGAACCCCGAAAACGGTAAAAATCGTAGACGAAGCACTATCAATTATCCAAGAAATACTTCCAGGATATGAATTGAAATACAATAAATTTTATATTGGATTAGCACAAAATGGTAGAGCAGATAATTTTGTGCTTTTCAGAGCAAAGAAAAATTTTATGCGCATGGAGATAAGACTTGATAAATCTGAAGAGCTTGAAACTAAAATTGAAAATAAAGGAATAGACTTGATGGATTACGAAAGACGAAGTGGGAGGTATAGAATTAAACTAACAATGAATGACTTAAAGAAACATCGAGATTTTATTGGAGATTTAATTAGGAAATCCAAAGATATTCAAAAAGAGATTGTAATAAACAATGAAATGAAGAATAAAAACTGCTAACATCGGCTATAATCAATGCGACTTCTTAGGGTTTTGAATGTTTGTGAATTAATCAATAATTTTGGTTTTGGCTTGAAAGTTAGAAGTTGTACTTATTATAGATAAAGCATTATGATTTTTTTTTAAAAAACAAAGATATGCCACTATTTGAAATAAAAAATAAGAAAGCAACAAAAATTAACCAAAAGGAATTTAAAAATGAGTTGGAATTGCATCAACTGATTGATAGAAATTTAGGAGAGATTTTTGGAGTTAGATTTATCAAAGATGAACATATAACGGATAAGCATGGACGAATAGAGACATTGGGGCTTGACGAAAGTAATAGACCTATTGTGATCGAATACAAAAAGACAAAGGAAAAAGGACAGCTTGTTCAAGCCAATAGGTATATGACATGGATTAAGCAAAACCCTGATTCATTTGAATTATTGGCAAGAAAAAACATAAAAAATTTAAGTGGAGAGATTGATTTTGCAAATCCTCGAATTTTGTGTTTTGCCCAAGAGTATAGCATAGATGACAAATGTTTAGCATTGTCTCTAGGTGCAGAACTTTGGAAATATAGATATTATGAAAATGAAACTCTTGTGATTTCAAGAGAAGAAGATCCAGAACAATTAATTACAACAAAAAGTAAAGGATTTACGATTGAAAAAATATCAAGAGAGCCACGTGTTGCGAAAACATTTGATCAACATTTACAAGGTGCATCTGACGAATTAATTGATTTGTTTACACGAATTGACCTTGAAATTAAGAATATAAGTTCCGAAGTTGAGCGATATACTACAAATGCAGAAATTATCTATAAAACTTCAAGAAACTTTGTCTATTTGGCTGTTCAGAACAAGAATAATTGTTTGAGACTACTTCTGAGGACATCGGATGATAATCTTATTGATGAGAAAAATTTGACAAAGAAAATCCCAAAAACTCATGGATATGGAAATATTACACGACAAATTCATTTATCACCAAAGGATGAACAGTTGGACAAATTTTCAATAGAAGATATAATGAATTTAATAAATCAATCATATGACTCGACACAATAAAAACAAACTATGCCGGGTTTCGCAATTAGGCTTGAAGATAGTGAAGGAAGTATATCAACAAGTCTTTTGTTTATTAACAAAACAACTTATTATCCGATTAGAATAGTAACAGAGAACTATTCGAAAGAAAGCCCTGAACAAAAGTTTTTTGTAGATCAAACATATTATGATTTAAAATTTAATATAAATATGGATGAAAGAGTTAGGTTTAATACCTCCGATGAAGTTTTAACAGGATTTATTACTAATGAAATAAAACCATAAATTCACTATATAAAAAATATAAATTTAAAGAAATCTATTTATGAAAAGGGTAATTGTTTTAATAATAGGATGTTTGCTGTTTGTGATTTTTTATACTGCTTGTCAGATTAAAATTGGTGATAAAGTTAGAGGATATTACAAGAATGGACAGATAAAAAAAATCGGAAAATTTATTAAAGGTAAAGAAACTGGTAAGTGGAAACTTTATTTTAAAAATGGGAAAGTAAATCAATCTGGGAATTATATTAATGGGATAAAATCAGGGGAGTGGAAGGAGTTTTTTATAACAGGGCAATTGAAACATGTTGGAACTCTTTCTAATAACAATAAAAATGGACAATGGAAAGGCCATTATGAAAACGGACAATTAGCATATATAGGAAGTTATGTTGATGGTAAAGAAACTAAAGAGTGGAAATATTACCAAGAAAATGGGAGCTTAGGACGAACAGGTAATTATAATAATGGGAAAAAAACAGGAGAATGGACTTTCTATAATGAAAAAGGAGAATTACAAAGTAAAAAGCAGTTTGATTAAAAATCAAAAAATGAAATATATAGAAAGACAAATCGGCTGGATGATTATAGTTCCTGGTATTGGAATACTGGTATTACTGTTAATTACCTACATTAATCAATGGGGAAATAATCCAATGAGCTTTTCGGGGCTTATTATCATATCATTAATATTCGTAGTTAGTTTATTACTTTTTTTCCAGATGAAGACTTCCGTAGATAACGAACAAATCCGAATATCATACGGAATAGGTTTGATTAAAAAAGCAATAGCTATTAAGAATATTGAGAGGATTGAAATTGTAAGAAATAAATGGTACTATGGACTTGGTATTCGAATGATAAAAAATGGATGGTTATATAATATACAAGGATTAGATGCCATAGAACTTAAACTGAAAAATTCAAAATCAATAATTCGTATTGGAACGGCAGATAGCAAGAAATTAAAGAAAGAAGTTGAATTGAAAATGAATAGCTCCGGAATCGATAACTGATCATACTGCAACCGATGTCCTAAAATCAAAGCGATTACTTTTGTTTAATTATGTCTTATTTTAAAATTCTTAATTCATAATTAAATAAATACCTTTGCATCCGAAATTCTTTTTAAAGAGTAATTAGATGAAAAAAGTTATCATTGGAATGTCGGGTGGAGTGGATTCAAGTGTTGCTGCATATCTTTTAAAACAACAAGGATATGAAGTAATTGGTTTGTTTATGAAGAATTGGGACGATGCTTCGGTTACCTTAACAAGTAATTGTACCTGGGAAGATGATTTGCTTTTTGCCGAAATGGTTTCAAAGAAATTAGATATCTCGTTGCATACTGTTGATTTAAGCGATCAATACAGAAAAAGAGTAGTAGAGTATATGTTTTCGGAGTATGAACGTGGAAGAACTCCAAATCCTGATGTTTTATGTAATCGTGAAATAAAATTCGATGTTTTTATTGATGAATGTATAAAGCTAGGTGCTGATTATGTTGCTACAGGTCATTATTGCAGGAAAGAAACCAAAGAAATAAATGGTAAAACAATTCACAGATTATTGGCAGGTGCTGATCCAAATAAAGATCAGAGCTACTTTTTATGCCAGTTAAGCCAGAAGCAAATATCAAAAGCTTTATTTCCTATAGGAGAATTACTAAAGCCCGAAGTTCGCAAAATTGCCGATGAACAAGGTTTAGCAACTGCAAGCCGTAAAGATTCACAGGGTATTTGTTTTGTGGGTAAAGTTGATTTGCCTACATTTTTACAACAAAAATTACAAGCTAAAAAAGGTGATATTATTGAAATTCCTGAAAACTATTATAATAATTTGAATTCTTCGGATGAATTAATTGATATTTCAAAAGCATATCAATACAAGCGTGATGATGGAAATGTAATTGCAGAACATCATGGAGCTCATTTTTATACAATTGGTCAGCGTAAAGGATTAAATATTGGTGGTACAGGAAAACCTATGTATGTTATTGCTACTGATGTAAAAGAAAATATTGTTTACGTTGGCAGGGGAGATGAGCATTCCGGATTATACCGAAATGGATTGTTCATATCAAATGATGAAACACATTGGGTAAGACCTGATTTTAAACTTCAGGTCAATGAATCAAAAGATTTACTTATTAGAATACGTTATCGCCAGCCTTTACAAAAAGGAAAACTAATAGCGAACCCAGAAGGTTTATACATAATATTTAATGAACCTCAGCGCGGAATTGCCGCAGGTCAATTTGCTGCCTGGTACAATAATGATGAATTGATTGGTTCAGGTGTGATTTATTAAAGTTCAAAGCTTGCCTGCCGTTAGGCAGGTTCCGAATTTAATATACACTACAAGCTTAGTTTAAGCTAATAAGGGATAAATATCACGGTCCTGTAAATATTTTCCTAAAAAAATCATAAACAATTTGTATTATGAACATATGTTCATTATCTTTGTATCGAAAATCATAATTAAATATTTTATGTCCAGACCTCAAAATAACAGAATTGTACATGAACCGCCAATTTTTACTGATTTTAAACCAATTGGTGTAAGAGGAGTATCATTGGATCAGGTTTTGCTAAATCTGGATGAGTTTGAAGCTTTCCGTCTGGCCGATTATGTAGGTCTTTCGCACGAAGAAGCATCTGAGGAAATGGAAATTTCGCGACCTACTTTTACAAGATTAATTGAAAAAGCACGTAAAAAAATTGCTGATTTTATTGTTAATGGTAAAGTCCTGAATATAGACGGGGGAAATATTCATTTTCGTAATAATATAATTCGTTGTAAAAGTTGTGGGCAAATGTTCAGAATGAAATTTAATGAAAATATTGACGAATGTCCTGTTTGTCATTCAAAAAATATATTGAACCTGGCAGGAGGTTTTGGTCATGGTAAATGTTGTAATCACAGAAATCAAAACAAAGGAGGTAATTATGCCAAGAGGTGATAAAACAGGACCTGAAGGTTTTGGGTCTATGACAGGCCGACGCATGGGATCTTGCGTTGGAAATGTAAATCCTGGATCTTATAATAACCCGGGATTTGGAACCGGTTTTGGAAGAGGGATGAGAAATGGTTTCGGAAGAGGCTTTGCACGTGGTGGAGGACGAGGCTTTGGAAGAAATTTTACTTATACTGAAAATCAAAATTCTTCTAACAAAGAAGCAATTGAGAATGAGATTGATATACTTAAAGAACAATTGTCATTTTTAGGAAAGGAACTTGGAAAATTAAGTTAGTGTAAGATTTGAATTGAAGACCGTTAGCTTATAAAAATATCATAGTTATATTTTGGTTTAGTTTGTGTGTTTTTATG
>JAUWQL010000170.1 GCA_030611105.1 Bacteroidales bacterium | reverse complement strand
GTGCAAAAGCGAAAATATTCAAAGCGAATATTGTTAATAATAGAATTGACAGTTTTTTCATTTTAATATTATTTATTGTTAGTTAATAAATTTTGCTAAAATTACTTTCTTTTGACTAAAAACAAAACGCATAGTTTAATTCATCGAATAACAATAAATAAAAATATGACTATTGGATTGATTTCCTATAATTTAAAAGAAGGTGCTAAGCGGCTATGTCTTATAGACTTTTCAGTAATTTTTATAAAGATATTCAATTTATGAACAAATCCCTGCCTGCGGCAGGCAGGCGCTAAGCACCTAATATTCAAGAATAATAACAATTTAAAAATATGGATTAGGTATATAATCCGATAATCATATAAATATTTAGTTAACCATTTAACAGTTAAGTGTAAAATAACGAATAAACAAATAGCCAAATAAACGAATAAATATTTTTAAACAGATGAATATACTCCTATTAGGTTCGGGTGGGCGCGAACATGCCCTTGCATGGAAAATTAGCCAAAGTGATAAAATTGACAAACTCTATATTGCTCCTGGAAACGCCGGAACTGCTGAAGTTGGTGAAAATATTGATATTAAACTATCGGATTTTGAAGCTATAAAAAAACTTGCTATTGAGAAAAAAATAGAGATTGTTGTTGTGGGACCGGAGCAACCATTGGTTGACGGTATTAGTGATTATTTTATGTTAGACCCTGAACTTAGAAGTGTATCTGTAATAGGTCCTGTAAAAGCCGGAGCTATATTGGAGGGCAGTAAAGATTTTGCAAAGGATTTTATGACTAAATACAATATCCCAACTGCAAAATATCAATCATTTAAGAAAGCAACATTAGAAGAAGGAAAGACGTTTTTAGAAAGCTTATCATCTCCTTATGTTTTAAAAGCTGATGGTCTTGCAGCAGGTAAAGGCGTTTTAATTATTGACGATCTTGATGAAGCAAAGGAGGCATTAGAACAAATGCTCGATGGCCAGTTTGGTGATGCAAGTGCTACAGTTGTTATTGAAGAATTTTTAGACGGAATTGAACTTTCTGTATTTGTTATAACTGATGGCAAATCATATAAAATATTACCTGAAGCAAAGGATTATAAACGGATTGGAGAAGGAGATACAGGATTAAATACCGGAGGGATGGGTGCTGTTTCACCGGTACCTTTTGCAAATAAAGAGTTTTTAAATAAAATTGAAGACAAGATAATAAAACCAACAATGGATGGTCTTATTAAAGAAAAGATCAAATATAAAGGCTTTATTTTCTTTGGATTAATTAATGTAAAAGGGGAACCTTTCGTAATTGAATATAATGTACGATTGGGAGATCCTGAAACAGAAGTTGTTATCCCAAGAATTAAATCGGACATTGTTGATTTATTAAAGCATACTGCTGATGAAACTTTAGATAAAGTAGATTTTGAAATTGACGATAAAGCTTGTACAACAGTGATGTTAGTTTCGGAAGGATACCCCGGGAGTTATGAAAAAGGGAGAAAAATTGAAAATATTGAAAAAGTTAGCAATTCTATTTTGTTTCATGCTGGAACGAAACGTTCAGGGTCTGAGATTATTACAAATGGAGGACGTGTAATAGCAGTATCTTCTTACGGGAAAAATATGAATGATGCACTTGAAAAAAGTTATAAGAATGCTGAAATAATTGATTTCAAGGGTAAAAACTACAGAAAAGATATAGGGTTTGATTTAAAATAATGTAACTATTCAGTGTCAATATAATATTAGCAATAATAAACAAATGCCACAGATTCACAGATTTTATAGGAACAATTACCAATTTTTTAAAGAAAACAGATGTGAGATAAGGTTGTACTTTAATTTTTAGTATATTTTTTCATACATAATTTAATCTGTGAATCTGTGGCATTATCATTCAATGTTTTGTAAAGCAATATTATTAGTATTTAATAAAACGGATTAGTTACAAAATAATAATTTAATTATGTTATCAAATATTTTAAAAAGTAACCGGCCATTTGTAATTGTTCTAATTATCCTCTCAGGAACTTTGCTTTGGCTTTATTCATTTATTGATCCTTTAGCAATTACTATTCCTTCCGATAGTATTAATATGCCATTTTATGAGTTTATCACAGGCAATATTCAGTATAATTCTTTTCTTTCATTGTTTATTACATTTTTGTTAGTTCTATTACAAGCATTCTTGCTGGTTCAGTTCAATAAAAAACATATTTTAATTAATTACAGAACATATTTACCGGCTTTTTTTTATGTAATAATTTCAAGCAGTTTTATACAATTGCATAGGATGAATCCTGTAATTATAGGCGCCATTTTTATATTTATTGCAATAAACTTTTTATTTAGCACTTATCGAACTGAGTACGCATTGGACAGGTTGTATTTAGCAGGATTTTTTGTTTCTATTGCATCGTTATTTTGGGGGCCTTTGGCCATATTTATTTTAATTATTTGGATTTCTTTACCGATTCTAAGACCTTTTATTGGCAGGGACTGGATTGTTGGCTTACTTGGCTTTTTAACGCCTTATTTATTTGTTTTTGTTTACTATTTCGTATTCCTGGAAGAAAGTGAACTTGTCAGGTTAATTGACCATTTCATTGCCAACTTTAGCTTAATAAAAATATTTTATTCACTTCATTTTTCTTATTATATTTTTTATGGATTTTTAGTGCTTATTATAATTGTAGCCAGTTATACTATTGTTAGTAATTATCAAAAGAAGAAAATTAAAAACAGGAAATATTTTGAAATTAACTGGTGGCTATTTTTTATTAGTTTGGGTTTATTTCTGCTTTTTAAAAATGTGACTTATGAAATAATATACTTGATAAGTATTCCTATTTCATTTTTGTTAACCGACTATTTTTATGCTATTAAGAAATCGTGGTATTTAAATGGTGTTTTATTGATTTTAATTGGATCATTGGTGTATATACAAATAATAGCTCATTAATTAATGAGCTATTATTTTATCTGAATAATAAATAAATTAGCTATAATCTTTTCACAAAAGATAATAATGTAACAGCTAAACCCTGCTCACCTTCTTTGAATGTAATAAAAATGTGATATACTCCGGTTGAAGAGCATTTAAAGCTAACCTTAGGATAATATTTACCTGTAGCAATAATATAATTGGTAGTAATTAATCTATTGTTATCATAAAGATGAAATATAGCTTCTCCAGGATAATCTTTAGAATTACATATTGAGAAAAGGTACTCTGTATTTTTACTTAAAACAACCGAATATCTTGCTGTAGGCGGTTCTTCACCGGTTTTAGCTGCGTCTAATTTAATTGGAAAATCTTTTAAATAGGTAGCATCACCGGCTATCATTCCACAAATATCGACTAATTCCTGACCAGACTGGGCAGATAATTTATTACTATTTCCTAATAAGATGATTGCAAATAAGGCAAAGATTATATAAATGTTTCTCATATTTACAATTGTATTATATTATTGCGAACTTTAGCAGTTTTATCTATTATTTTAAATAATGTTTCGTTTGAAATTTCGATATACTGTTTGTCGTTTTGTATGATAATTAACATTCCATCTTGTTCTATTGATTCGGGTTCTCCTCTTTCATACGTAATAGTAACATCTCTGTAAATTTCCTGGATTTCAGATAAATCATCAATAAGCTTTTTAATCGATGGATCTCTTTCGTAATTTTTTAGCAATAACATTAAATTACTTAATATAATTTTTTGCTCTCCGATTTTTTCTGAAAGTTCTGCGTTTGGGGCTTCTTTAATGACTTCTCCTAATAAGTAAATACTTTCAATCCAAACACCCGTAACAATTAAAGAACTTAAATTACTCCTGTTGTTTTCACGCAAATACCGATCCATTTGGTTAAAATTCTGAACAGATATATACATTAACGAATCCAGATTTTGATTATTGGTGACTAAGCGTTTTAAGGTAGTAAAATCAAAAAACTGTCCGACACGAATTCCGTCAGCAAGAGTTTTAATAGCAGAGATATAATCAATTACTCCACCTGTTTTATTATACATGTTCTGATATCCCAAATCAGCACCAAAAATTCCAAGGCCGATGGCTTTTTTAAAGCTTGTATTATAGTCATCAACAAAATCGGTTGTAGCAAGATAATCTTTAGAAAAGGGTACGCCTATAGATTTTATTAATGCAGCTATTTCAACAGGTGAAGAAATATTTTGAACAATATCATCCATTGCTTGTTCAGAAATTTCCAGTTCTCCATCATATATCACAGAGTCAGGTACTTCAAATTCTTTAGAAAAGTCCACATCTTTTTGTTTATCTGAACGGCAAGCTGCAAATATTAATAATGGTAATAATATGTAAATCAGTCGTTTATTCATGTTTGATAGTGTTTATTTTCAGTTATATTGCAAATTTAACACATAGTATAAAGATATAAAAATATTCAATATCTTGAAATATTATTTTTTAAACTTAATCTTTTCTGGCAGATCAAGTAGTTTTTTTAGCAAGTTATAATATAAAGTTACATATAGAAATGCAGACATTACCCAAACAAAAATCATATTAAACCAGTATGTATTATGGTATTGGCCGGCAAAATATTTTCTTGGAGCGTAAAAATGAGATCTAAAATTAAAGAATCCTTCAATATCCGGATCTCTGTAAATTGGGTCAACTTGCTGAATTAATTCATCCTTATATTGTATAATTTTATTTTTTTCAAAAACTTTCTTAACCTGATCTTCAACGCCTTCATTATGGAAAGCAGAGCGTTTCATTCTATACAACTCAGGATTTGTCTTTAGCAGGTAGCGAATAATATTTTCCTTTTCATTATTTGCTTTTTGAAAAATTGTTCCGTAATAGGAATAAAGTTTATCAACGAACTCTGAAATTTTACCTACAACAATTTCATTTAACCGCACTGTATCTAGCTGATGTCCAATCTCTAAAGGAATTCCAGTTCTGAGTTCTTCTTTTGAAAGTTCTGTTTTAAGTAATCTTAAATATTCGGTTATTTTTTCTTTTACTTCTTTATCATTATCAAATTTATACCAGTTATCTTCAATATAAGTTAATCGATTTTCTAATTCAGGAATATAATAAACTTGTTTAAAATCGGCACTGCTTTCACGTTTCTCAATTTCATAAAAGTTTTTTTCGAATTCGTTATTTTTAAACTGATTTACCATTAAGGCTTCAAAAGACCATTTTGTCGGCATAAATTCGGCAATAAGCGGCACTTTCTTAATACCTCCAACGGTTCTGTTCATTTTATCAAACGGAAACATTGCTCCACTTAAAGTCATCATCGGAATCATTAAAAGCGGTATGATAATATATATTGTAACAGCAGAATTAAATGATGCTGAAATATTTAACCCTAACATGTTAGCAAAAGCAGCAGTTGTAAAAAGAGCAAACCAAAACTCGAAAGTCATTGCTCTTATTTCCAAAATATTGTTAGCAACTAAAACAAAAAGAATGGATTGAATGGCTGATATAGAGAATAGGATGAATATTTTTGAAACCAGGTAACCTGATCGGCTTAAATTAAGGAAAGCTTCTCGTTTTAGAATTTTCCTGTCGCGGAATATTTCTTCGGCACTAACTGTCAAACCTAAGAATAAGGAAACGATTAGTGCCATAAATATATAAATGTGAATATTTTCGTTTTCTCTAAATATGTAAATATTAGAATTAGGATCGGCAATGTAACGTATTATGTAAGAAAGAAGAAATGCTAATAGAGGAGCTTCTAGTAAGTTAAGTGCAATATATTGAGTATTGCTAATTTTCGAAAGAAAATCACGGATGGTGTAAATTTCAAGTTGTTTAAACCAGGACGGAATATTTAAAGTAGATGGAGGGGCTTCTGTTATCGTTTCAGTTTCTTCAATGTTAATATTTTCAGTAAAATTTTCTTCCCACTTTTGAGGTGAGTTTTTTCTTTTTATGGTGTATTTTCCATATTCATCAACTACTTTGGCCTCTATAATATTAAAAATAAGTTCGGGATTAACATTGCCGCAAGTAGGACATTCGCCAACATCGCTATTAATTTGTGCATCGAGTCTTTTAAAATACATAACACCTTCAACAGGGTTTCCATAATAAATCATATAACCACCTGTATCCAGAATCATCATATTATCAAACTTTTTATATATGTCTGATGAAGGTTGATGGATTACAACAAAAATAAGTTTTCCTTTAAGGGCTAGCTCTCTGAGCAAGTCCATAACATTTTCTGAGTCTCTGGAAGAAAGTCCCGAAGTAGGTTCATCAACTAAAAGGATAGATGGTTCTCTGATAAGCTCCAGAGCAATATTCAACCTTTTTCGTTGACCTCCGCTAATCATTTTATTCATTGGAGAGCCGACTTTAAGACCTTTACGATCAAATAAGCCTAAACTTGTCAGGGTTTTATTTACCAGTTCAACGATTTCTTCTTCTGTTTTATCGTTGAAACATAACTTGGCATTATAATAAAGGTTTTGAAAAACAGTTAGTTCTTCAATTAACAAATCATCCTGCGGAATATAGCCTATAACACCTTCAAGTTTTTCTTTTTCTTTATGAAGATTTATTCCGTTGATCAAAATCTCACCGGAACTAGGTTTGCTGAGACCGGTAAGCACATTAAGTAAGGTTGTTTTCCCTGCACCACTGGCACCCATCAAACCAATTAACTTACCCTGATCTTCAGAAAAATTTATGTTTCTTAATCCTATACCACCGTTTGGAAAAACAAAGTTAATATCACTTGCTATATAGGAAATTTTTGTAGCTGTACTATCAGCAAGGAAATGAGCAGCAATATCACTGTAGTAAATCGGTTTACCCTTTGGTAGTTTAATTGTACCTCCGCTAGCAAAAAGGTAAATTCGTTTATTATTTACAGGTAGTCCGTTTAAGAAAATGTCCTCATTACCATTGTAGCGCATAAAATAGAGCTCAACACTTTTAATCTGGAGGATAAGAATATTGCCATCCAGGGCTTCAACTTTAACGTGTTTGGCTTCTTTGCACTGATTCTCGTTATCGTTAATGATAAGAGTACCCGGGTTGTCGATTTCGGAAATTTCGGTATGAATTACGAAACTTTCAATACTTCGAAATTCGTCTCGGGTAAGTTTAAATACTTCGGATACGGTATGAATGATTGCCATTCGTTGTTCTGAGAACTTTCGGTCGGCATTTACTAACTCAAAAATTCTAACAAGAACAATAACTTTCTGTTTTTGTGTTAAAGTTTTGTTAATCTTTTTACAGATTCCTAAAATTCTAACAGAATCCTTTACTGATGTAAGTTTAACTTTGTCATTTTTTTCAACTTTTCCTCCTGTTATACCGGCTTTTTCGTCGAAAAGAGCCATATATTCAGGTACTACTTCATCATTTAATTGCTGAGTTAAGAAATTCTTTACAAATTCCCTTTCGCTGGATTCTACTCCTTCGTCCTGTTTTGCGATAATAGCAAACAATTGCATAAGGGCTTTTAAAATTTCTTCACTCATAATTTATGATTAAAAATGACCTTATTTTTCTTAACAAGTTATCAACATTTTTCTGACATCTTATGATGCAGAGCAAAAAATTAATTTCAGCATAACAATATTATTTTGATTTGTTGAAATATTTGATTTTTTC
>JAUWQL010000162.1 GCA_030611105.1 Bacteroidales bacterium | reverse complement strand
GAACTTTTGCAAGTTAAAAAACACGATAAAATACTGGAAATAGGAACAGGATACGGATATCAATGTGCTATTCTACTTGAACTCGGCGCCAAGGTTTATACTATTGAACGCCATCGTGAGCTTTATCTTAAATCAAGAGCTTTACTTACAGAGATGGGATATAAACCATATTTTTTTTATGGGGATGGTTATTTAGGTCAACCTAAGCATAGTCCTTTCGATAAAATACTAATAACAGCTGGAGCTTCCGAGATACCAAAAGAATTATTAAGACAGTTAAAAATAGGTGGAAGAATGGTAGTTCCTGTAGGAGGTGGCAGTGGACAAGTAATGATGACAATTGATCGTATAGATGAAGATGAGTACAAAGAATTAGAACATGGGTATTTTGCTTTTGTACCTATGTTAAAGGGTAAACAATAATTAAATTGATATATAATGACAAAAATTAAAGTATTTGTATTTAACCCGTTCCAGGAAAATACTTTTTTGCTTTACGACGAATCTAATGAATGTATTATAATAGATGCAGGATGTAACGAAGAGCATGAGTTTAAAGAATTAGATAATTATATTACCGAAAACAATTTGACCTTAAAATTAATTATAAATACCCATTGCCATATCGATCATATAATGGGGAATGCATATTTAGTTGATAAATATAACGTCCCTTCAATTGCTCATAAAGAGGATATGCCATTACTTGAACGCTCAAACGATATGGCTCTGGCATTTGGATTTAATGTTCAGGAACCACCAATCCCAGGTCGGTTTGTGAATGAAGGTGATAAAATTAAATTTGGGAATACCACTTTGCTGGTTAAGCATGTTCCGGGACATTCGCCTGGAAGTATTGCTTTGTATAACGAGGATGAACAATTTGTAATTGTTGGTGATGTTTTATTTAAAGGTGGTATTGGAAGAACTGATTTACCCGGTGGCGATTATGATACTTTAATTGCAAGTATTAATGATAAACTTTTTACTTTAAATGGTGATGTAGTAGTGTATTCAGGACATGGAGAAAGCTCAACAATTGCTCACGAAAAAAATACAAATCCTTATTTTTAATTATTTGAATTTTAAGCTTGAACAATGATAAATATATGTTGTTTTATAACATACTTGATTCGTAAATAATATGATATTTTTAATGTTAAATCATTAATCTTATTTTTAATTTTGAAAAAGAAAAATTAAACATTTAATATATTATACATTAATAAATAAAAGAATATGGCACTAGATAACTTTATGCAACGTCATATTGGTCCCAGAGATCATGAGATAGGTAAAATGCTGGAAAAAATAGGTGTTTCCAGTTTGGATGAATTAATTGATAAAACTGTTCCTAAATCAGTTCATTTTAAAGAAGAATTAAATTTAGGAGACGGTTTAAGTGAATATGAGTATTCAAAAAAACTGCGAAAAATAGCATCAAAAAATAAGCTTTATAAAACATTTATTGGTTTAGGTTATTACGATACAATTTTGCCTGCCGTTATTCAACGAAATATTTTGGAAAATCCAAGTTGGTATACATCATATACTCCTTACCAGGCAGAAATTTCGCAGGGTCGTTTAGAGGCATTGTTGAATTTCCAGACCGTTGTAATAGATCTTACAGGAATGGAACTTGCAAATGCTTCTTTATTAGATGAAGCTACTGCCGCTTCTGAAGCAATGATAATGCTTTTCAATGCACGCCCAAGAGCTCAGGCTAAAACAGGCGCAAATGTTTTCTTTATTGATGAAAATTTATTCCCACAAACTATTGATGTTATTGAAACTCGTGCTACACCTTTAGGAATTGAAGTAGTAAAAGGTAATTTCAAAAACGTTGAATTAAATGATAAAATATTTGGTGCTATAGTTCAGTATCCTGCTGCTGATGGTAAAATCTTTGATTATAAAGAATTTGTTAATAAAGCTCATGAAAACGGAACAGCTGTGGCAGTAGCTGCTGATATTATGAGTTTGGTGCTTTTAACTCCTCCTGGAGAATGGGGTGCCGATGTTGTTGTTGGAACAACCCAACGTTTTGGAGTTCCAATGGGTTATGGAGGTCCACATGCAGGTTATTTTGCTACTTCAGAAAAATATAAAAGAAATATTCCTGGTCGTATTATAGGTATTTCTAAAGATAGTCAAAACAAATTGGCGTTACGTATGGCTCTTCAAACTCGAGAGCAACATATTAAGCGCGAACGTGCTACTTCAAATATTTGTACTGCCCAGGCTTTATTAGCCACAATGGCTGGTATGTATGCAGTTTATCATGGTGCTGAAGGGTTAAAACGCATAGCATCACACATTCATAGTATGGCTGTAACAATTAATGAAAAGTTACATGCATTAGGCTATGAACAAGAAAATAAGAATTTCTACGATACTTTAAAAATTAATCTTGGAAATGTAAAATCGGCTGATATTCAAAAATTAGCTCTTGAAAGAGAAATCAACTTCAATTATATTGATGATAAAACTATTGGTATTAGTACTGATGAAACAACTTTAATTCAAGATGTAAATAATGTTATTGAAATTTTTGCTCTTGCTACAGGAAAAAAAGCAGACCTTGTTTCTAATATTAATGAGCAAGTTAGTTTTGATAATCAATTTAAACGTACAACAGATTTCTTAACTACTGATGTATTTAATCGTTATCGTTCCGAAACAGAAATGATGCGTTATATTAAGAAACTTGAAAGAAAAGATTTTTCATTGACTCATTCCATGATTTCTTTAGGATCGTGTACTATGAAATTAAATGCGGCTACAGAAATGTTTGCATTAAGCTGGCCTGAGTTTGGAGGTTTACACCCATTTGTTCCAACCGATCAGGCAGAAGGTTATCATCAGTTATTTAAGGAATTAGAGGATGATTTAAAAATTATTACAGGTTTCGAAGCTATTTCATTTCAGCCTAATTCAGGTGCTGCTGGTGAATACGCCGGTTTAATGGTTATTCACGAGTATCATAAACAAAATGGTCAAGGACACAGGAATGTTGCTCTTATTCCATCATCTGCTCATGGTACCAATCCTGCAAGTGCTGTAATGGCAGGAATGAAGGTCGTTGTAGTAAGTTGCGACGATAAAGGAAATATTGATGTTGAAGATTTGAAGCAAAAAGCTGAAGAGCATAAAGATGATTTATCTGCATTTATAGTAACTTACCCTTCGACACATGGAGTATTCGAAAGTCGAATCAAGGAAATGATGGATATTATTCATCAATATGGTGGACAAGTGTATATGGATGGTGCTAACATGAATGCCCAATTAGGATTGACAAGTCCTGGATTTATTGGTGCTGATGTTTGTCATTTAAATTTACATAAAACATTTGCTATTCCTCACGGTGGTGGTGGTCCGGGAGTTGGACCGATTGGAGTTGCTAAACATTTAATGCCATTTTTACCAACAAACCCAATTGTAAAAACCGGTGGTGAGAAAGCAATTAAAGCTATTTCTGCTGCTCCTTGGGGTAGTGCAAGTGTATTAACTATTTCTCATTCATATATAAAAATGGCAGGAAAAGAAGGGATAACAAATTCTGCTAAAATGGCTATTCTTAATGCTAATTACCTGGCCGAATCATTAAAAGGATATTACGATATTCTTTATACCGGAGAAACCGGATTTGTTGGTCACGAAATGATTGTTGAGTGCCGTAACTTTAAACCAATGGCTGATATTACAGAAGCAGATATAGCTAAGCGATTAATGGATTATGGATTTCATGCTCCGACATTATCGTTCCCTGTACATGGAACATTAATGGTTGAACCAACAGAAAGTGAATCATTGCAGGAACTTGATCGTTTTGTTGAATCAATGATTTCTATTTACAAGGAAATTATGGATGTAAAAGATGAAAAAGCTGATGCAGAAAATAACGTTTTAAGAAATGCTCCACATACTCAAGAAGTAGTTGTTGCAAACAATTGGGACAGACCTTATGAAAGAGAGCAGGCTGCATTCCCATTGGATTGGATTCGTGAAAATAAATTCTGGCCGGCAGTTAGCCGTATAGACGATGGTTATGGTGATAGGAATTTAATGTGTACTTGCGCTCCAATTGAAGAGTATCGTGAAGGTAAACTTACTTTTGAAATAGAATTATATTAAATAATTAAACAAAAACTGGCGTAGAATTTTATATGCCAGTTTTTGATTATAAAAATCCCGTTAGGGATGAGCTATTTGTAGTAGTAATTACATTCATTATTTTAGCATCGTAGATGCGGCCTAAAAACTAGAAACATGGCAAATACATATTCTCAGGTATATTTACAATTAATGTTTGCTGTGAAAACCAGATTAGTTTGTAAGGGTTAGAATAACACCCACAGTTGGGATAGTTTCAATTTTTATTTTTGGTTCTGCTTGTAAGTGCCGACGAAGTTTTGAAATAAATACATCAAGACTACGACCGATAAAATAATCGGTTTCGCCCCAAACTTCCGTCATTATATCATCACGACTAACAATGTTATTTTTTGATTTAGCCAGGATGGCTAAAATTTTACTTTCTTTTGATGTTAATCTTTTTGATTTATTTTCAATTGTGAGTTCTTGATTTTGAACATTAAAACTAATTTTTCCTAACTTATAAATCAGCTTTTTTTTATTTGATTGTTCCGGGTTTACTCTTCTTAATATCGATTGAATACGAAATAATAGTTCATCTTCATCAAAAGGTTTGGTTACGTAATCATCAATCCCAATGCTGAAACCTTTTAATTTATCTTCTTTCATCGAACGTGCAGTAAGGAAAATGATAGGAACCTTTTTGTTTTTCTCCCTGATTTTTTCTGCTAATGTAAAACCGTCCATTAAAGGCATCATAACATCAAGAATGCAAAAATCAAAAATCGAAGAACTAAATCCTTTCAAAGCAGAAACTCCATCGCGATATAATTTTACATCAAACCCGTTTGTTTCTAAAAACTCAAGTAAAAGGAATCCTAGATTTGTGTCATCTTCAACAAGTAATATTTTTGATTTGTTGGTTTTCATATTTATGATTCTGTACAATAAGGTAATTTAATAATAAACCTGGTGCCTTTTCCCGGTTTGCTTTGAACGTTTATTTCTCCATTCATCGAATCAATTATTGCTTTAACAGTTGATAAACCAATTCCAAAACCTTTCACATTGTGTAAATCACCTGTAGGTACCCGATAATATTTTTCAAATATTTGCTTAATATGCTCCTGTTTTATACCTATGCCATTATCTTCAACTTCAATTAAAATATTATCGCCTTTACCATAAGTTCTGATAATAATTAAAGGCTTTTTTTCGCAATACTTAATAGCATTGTCGATTAAATTTGAAATAGCAAATTGAAATTGCTCTTTATCAGCATGTACTGTACATTTTCCTGATATTTTTTCATATTTTATTTCACCATTTAATTCCTGAAGCTGAACCTGGTAAGAATCAACAGTATATTTTATAAGCTTACAAATATCAATAGTTTCGCAGTAATCACTATTCCCGTTTTCAATTCGGGCAGCGTCCAATAAACCTTCAACCCTGTTTTTAAGTTTTTGATGTTCAGTCTTAATAATATCAGAATATTGACTTAATTTCTTGTCGAGTACAATTTTTTTGCTTTTGGAAATCATACTATTGGCAAGAGCAATATTAGTAATCGGAGTTTTAAATTCGTGTGTAATATTATTGATAAAATCACGGGTGCTAAGGTAAAGTGCCTTTTCTCTTTTATAATATTTCAGAATTATTACAAAGGATATACTTATAAGAATTATTAACAAAATTGAGCTAATAAACATTAGGCTGATTTGCGCCGCAATAAATTCACTTTTTTTAGGGAAACGAATTTTTAATTCAATGGCATTTTGAAGAAGAACACTTTCGAGATTATCCGAAAAATAGGTCTTTTTACAAACATTATAATCAGCATCTTTTCGGGTATCAACAATATCAAATTCATAATCGGTATTGATATGATAATAATTGAGAGCCCACTTTACAATTGAATCAACCTTGGCCCATTCGACATTATTATATAAGCTTTCATAACATGATGTTAAGCCTCCCTTGCCAATACAACTAACTACCTCTGTGCAAATGGATTCGTCATTAGACATTTCTTCAACAATATGCCTCATAGCAAGATTCACACTATTGCTAAACTGTTTTTCCTGCATGTTAGCAGCCTTAATAATCCAAGATACCTGTATTGCAACTAATGCTACCAGGCTTAGGAAAGTAAGTGTGATTATACCAATTTGTAATTTCCGATTTTTCATTGATGCAAATGTAGCCAGAAAATGAATGATTTGCACGATTTTAACATCGTATTAACATGAATTAACCTCGCTATAACCCAATCGAATACTTTCTCTTGCTACATTTGTTTTAGATTTTATAAACGAAAATTATAAGAGTATGAAAAAATTATTAGTATTACTTTCAAGCATAGCATTTATTGCTGTTATTTCTTTAGCAACAGCTAATGCTCAGGAACCAGAAAAGAAAGCTGAAAAAGCAAAAACAGAAAAGTGTTCACAAGCAAAAACGGAAAAATGTTCACAAGAAAAATCAAAAAAATGTCCTAGTGCTTGCGAAAAAAAGGCTGCTGAAGAAAAGAAAAAACCTGCTCGTTCGGCAGGCGAGGAAGAAAAAAAGAAATAGCAAAAAATATTCATGTTGTTAAAATATAAAAGCTGGTCCTAATGGATCAGCTTTTTGTATTGCAAAATTGAGATTGATTTTTACGGTTTTTGACTATTGAAAAATAACAACAATCCGATGGTCAGCGTGTTAATATTTAGTGCGTTAGTGGTAAAAATGAATTTTTTAGACAACCTCATTTTATGATGCCTATTGTTACCAAACGTATTTTTTCACTATTTGTTAAATAATTAAGAAAATTAACCAAATGTAATTTTCACTTTATTCTCTGATAATTTTTCAATATTTATATTTTCTTTAAAATATTTTCCAACACCTTTAATTAATCCTATCCATATTGGTTCTAAATTTCGTGATGAAATATAAGTCATAATTAATGTGTTTTTATCTATATCATCATAAGTAAATTTTGGAGGTTTTGCATTTTCTATTTTGTCTGTCAATTTAGCATGAAGCTTATCCATATTAAGTAAAAATTCTTTTGCGGTTTTGTCACCGGTAAAAAACGCAAAATATTTTTTTGGAGCATAATTATTCATCCAATATTCTCCAAACGCATCTGCTGCTTGTTGTAATGTAATATTTAATACTTCACAAGTACTATTTATTACTTTCATAATAACATCGTCTTCAATGTCATGATGAGCATAAATTACTAAATCTTTAGGTAATCCGGATTTAACCAATATAGTTTCCCAGTTGTCTTCACCAAATTTAGTTTTTACTAAATCTTGTAAACAAATTGCTATTGTCCCTTTCATAACTTTTATATTTAATGATTAATAAATGTTATTTTTAAAGTCTCATAAAGTTATTGATTACATATTTTTTCAAAACATTTAGTTTGTAATTCCAAATTAAAATATTGCCAGGATATTTCTTTTTTCGAACGTATCCAATATACAAATAAAAATGGATTTTTAAAATAATTAGGGGTATTATTATAACGGCCAGTTTTTTAATTAATAATGAAAAATTGCAATTATTAATTTTTCATTCGATCAATAGCATCTTCAATAACTTCAGTAAAGACATCTTTTAAATTCATTCCTGCAGCTTCTATCTGTTTAGGAACAATACTGGCGGCACTCATTCCGGGAACAGTATTTACTTCCATAAAATAGAGTTTGTTTTTAGAATAGATGTAATCAACACGAACAATTCCGTTTAAATTGAAGATATCATATATCTGTGATGAAAGATTCTGAACTTCTTTTGTTAATTCATCTGAAATTGGAGCTGGTGTAATTTCATCTGCCATACCTTCAGTATACTTGGCCTCGTAATCGAAGAATTCATTTTTACTTACAATCTCAGTAGGAGGGAATATAAATGTTTCCTTTTTTGTTTTTACTAGTCCGCAGGTTAGTTCCCTGCCCTCAAGAAATTCTTCAATTATTACTTCATAATCTTCTTTAAACGCTTCTCCAATGGCTTCAAGAAGTTTTTCTTTTTCTTTAACTTTGCTTACTCCAAAACTTGAGCCTCCACAATTAGGTTTAACAAAACATGGAAGTCCTGTAATGTTAATTATCTGGTTAGCATCAATAATATCTTTTTCTTTTATTGAAACAAACTTTGCCAAAGGAATATCAAAAGGTTTTAAATAGTTTTTGCTGAAAACTTTATTAAACGTAATTGCAGAAGCTAGTGTATTTGCCAACGTATATGGTATCTTT
>JAUWQL010000057.1 GCA_030611105.1 Bacteroidales bacterium | reverse complement strand
TGAAATTTAAGAATATCTTTTATCATTTCAACTTTTGATAGTATAATTTTATTCGTTTGATCAATTTTTAAAACTTTATTATAATCATTTAGTGATTTTGAATACTCTTGTTTTATATTATAAATGTCACCTCTTAATATCAGCCAATCAACTTTGTTTAAATCCTTATCAATTAAACCAGTTAGCACCTCAATAGCCTTTGCATATTCCTGATTTTGAATATACCTGTCTATCTTCATTTTAATATCATCCATAAATTTATGCAAAATTTTCACACAAATTTAGTCAAACCAATAAAAGTTTAATTGCTTTCGTCAAATTATTCCGAGATGAATTTTTGTTTTTTGGCTATTCGAATAATTTCATCTTCGTCGCCGGCATTTAATTTTAAGAGTATATTAGCAACAAAAGTATCAATGGTATTATTATTCAGGTCCATTTTAAAGGCAATTTGCTCTTTAGTCAGGTTCTCGGCAAATTGCTTTACAATCTGTAATTCGTTTCTGGTTAAAGAGTCGAGTTTTTTGGCAATGCCATTATTATTACCCTTAAACCCAAACTTAGATTTAAACTGGGGACAATAATAATTATTACCTTCATAAACATTTCGAACAGCTTCAACTAATTCAAGAATTTTTGAATTTTTTGATACAAATCCTTTGGCACCGTTATTTATTAACTGTTCAATAAACCAGTTTTCCATATACATAGTAAAAACGATTACCTTAATATTTGGATATTCGTTTTTAAGTTTTTCCGATAGCTCAATACCATCCATACCCGGCATTGAAATATCAGTAATAACTATGTCTGTATCTTTGGTTTCAAGAATCTTTAAAGCTTCCATCCCGTTTTTGGCAGTTCCTACTATTTCAATATCATCCTTTGTTTTAAATAATGATATTAATCCAAAAAGTGATACGTCGTGATCTTCTGCAATAACGATTCTTATTTTTTCTGTATCACCAGTGTTTCTTGAACCTAATAAATTCAGAGGAATGGTTGAGTTAATAATTGTACCAAATCCACTAAAATTATCTACTTCAAATTTCCTGTTTACTCTTTTTAGTATTGAGTTTAATTTTCCGTTTCTCTCAAATTCTGAAGAATCAATAAAAGCATTTTCCACTTCTATTAAAATATTTACATAATCATTATGTTGTATTACCTGAAGATTAACATTGAGATTTTTGGCATACTCTGCAATTAAATCGATACAATAATCAGAAAATTCTATAATTACATCTTTTATCTCAGGCTCAATTTCATCCAAACCATTCTCAGGAAACAAGGAAAAACTAATATCTAATAAATCTTTTTTATTAGTAATCAAATCTGAAAGGCGATTTTTAAGATCATTGGCTGGTAAGGGTTTATTACTAATTTCCATCGAAATTGTTTTAACCTCTTCTATAGTTTCATCAACTTCTTCTATAATCTTATTAAATGATTCACTTTTTAATTCACTACTTATTTCGTTAATTTTTGTTTTAAGACCGGAAATTTTTTTCTCGATATTATCTTCAATTTTATGAATAAAATCTTTTTCTGTAGGACTGAATAGAGATTTTTTAATTTTAATTATTTTCAATCTGAGTTTAAAAATTAAGAAAAAAAGAAATGTTATTATAATAAAAATCGAAAAGTAAAAAATGTGACTA
The DNA here is from genome assembly GCA_030611105.1 of Bacteroidales bacterium. Lineage (GTDB taxonomy): Bacteria > Bacteroidota > Bacteroidia > Bacteroidales > UBA12077 > UBA12077. Next base: position 19,742 of record JAUWQL010000057.1, on the reverse strand, counting down.
TAAAAAAAGGCTTCGTTTTTATAAAATTCATATAAATACCATTTGTTACCTGTTTGAATAGATATCTGATTTGATCTATTATTATGACGTACAACTGTAAGATTTACTTTTCCGGTATCAGTAAGATTAAGTTTTGCTTTATATCTTAAATTATTGGAAACAATTATTAAATTCTTATTATCCCTAAAAACAAACTCGTTTTTTGAATCGCCTGTTATATCCTCAAACTGTACAAACTTAGCTTTCTCTCTTTTATTAATAACAAAAGTTTTACTCTTTTTTAAGTCGGAAGTATATTTAACAATTTTATTACCTGAAAATAAGCAAATATTATTTTTGGAATCAGATATACTTGTTAACACTAAATTCGATTTGTTTTCGATGTTTACTTCGTTTATTCGTTCACCATTAGAATTATAAATCATCAAATTATTGAAAACATTTTCGGGATTAGTTCCACTATGTAAAACAGCTATTTGTTTCTCTTTGCCCGAAAGAATTGTATTAACAGTTATTTGTGATGATCCACCATAAAAGATTACCGGTTGAAATAAATAATCAAGATTGTTATTGAGCACTATAAGCTGTGATTCGCTTCCATTACTGATAACATCAACTGACTGATTTGATATTATTATCTCCGGCTTACTATCCGAATTTAAATCTTCCACTAAAACCGGAAAAGAAATATTTGCTGTAATTTCCGGAGATGAGTTTAGTACTTTATTGAAAATATCAAATGAAAAAATTCTCCCGGGAGTAACAGTATATCCCGCATTTACTGCAAACAGAAACTCTTTACATTCTTTTTGATTTAAGTTATATAAGCCGATTGGTATAACTTGCACATTAGAATTTGTCTCGCTAACACTTGCAATAAACTCTCGGCTTATAATTAGGTTTTTATCATTTTCAGAGTTTAATACATATAAAAAAAGAGAATCGGACTTTTCTGTAAAAATAAATATCTCTTTTATACTATCGTTATTATAATCTCCGGCAAATACTTTACAATTCTTAACCGGAGACTCAAAGAAGTTCCATAAAAATTTAAAATTATTCTGTGAATCGTATAAATACAAAGTTGGCTGAAAAATCCCGTCGTAATGGTAGTATTGTATTTTCTCGCTATTACCATCATTATCTAAATCAAAATAGTATACCTCACCATTATTACTGAGTACCGATTTGTCAATCATTTCAGTATAATAACGAGGTAAGTACCTGGCAAATAAAAAAATTACCAAAAGACTTAAAACAAACCCAATAGTTAATGGATGAATTAAATAACTACGCCACTTTTTAATCACCACACAGAATTTTTCTCATTTTTAAACTTGAATGTCGAATTTAATACTATTTCTTCAATAAAAAAATGATTTAAACACTAATTAATTAACAGATTAGAATTTTATTTTATGAGAATGAGGCTGTCTAAATATATTTGACAACCCTTTTTTATTTGTATCACTACAGGAAAGTATTAATTATTTAGAATATAAATTGATTTTCCGCTGTGTCTAAAATCTAAATACTCGATACTAATCCTCTTCACTTAAATATTTTTGTTTCTTAACATCTACGATTACCTTTTCTGTAAATACTTCTTTTACTTAAATGGCTGGCGCGGAAATGCTTTCCGTGCCCTGCTAAGCGATTCCGATAATTATCCTTTAGATTAGCAAAATATTTTAAATGGTTAGTTTTGTTTTAGAAGACAATCAGCTAGCGCGGACATGCCTGTCTGCGCTAGCTGGGTTTCCTGACTACAATAATAATTTAACAATATGTTTCCCATGGCAAATCAATTAATATTATTACATCCAATTTTTATACTATCTCAGTTTTGAAATAAAATCCTGAACATGTACATGTTCTATACCTTTAAAATCGGAACCCGACATGGCATCATCCATAGAAACAACATATTTAGGATAATTGTCTTTAATCTCTAAAAGATTCCCAAATTCACGGTTTATTGTTTTCTCATTTTTTAAAGAACAATGTTCCGAGAGAAGCAATAATAGCAACAGCTAAATATCCGGAAACAATTATATGTATTGATGAATAAAATCGGCACATAACAAAGACTGCTAAAGTAAGATGTATCGCCAGGTGCCTTCTATCCATAGTGTCTCATAAAATAGTGAGACTACAATTTTGGAAAAGTGAACCCCCTGAACTTTTAAGCGAGAATCCATTTAATAATCTTTCCAACAGTTTAGTCCAAAATCCAATACTGTTTTATATAGTTATGATCCAAAATCCAATACTATATTTGATTTTTTAATAAGCATTTTAGTATCTTTGCATAAAAACAATAGCATGAAACATCCATGGCATTAAATTTTGGCACACAGGAGTATGATTAATTTTAGTGTTTTGGTGTTTTAGTGGTAAATTTTATACACATGAAAAGACAAATCGAAAATTATCTGAAGCAATGGAAAAGTAATAAAAACAGAAAACCTTTAATTATCAGAGGAGCAAGACAGGTTGGGAAAACATATACAATAACAAAATTTGGAAAAGAGAATTTTAAACATTATTTAAAAATCAACCTGGAACAAAACGAGAATTTAAAGTCATTTTTTAAAGACAAAAATCCCCGGAATATTATTAATGAATTGTCGGTTTTTTTTAATACACCAATCATTCCGGGTATCTCTCTGCTTTTTATAGATGAAATACAGCTATCTCAGGATGCAATAACAGGATTACGATATTTTCATGAACAAATGCCTGATTTACATGTTATTGCAGCAGGCTCTTTATTAGACCACACATTAAACGAAATGCAATATTCAATGCCGGTTGGCAGAGTAGAATTTGCTTATATGTATCCACTTAATTTTAAAGAATTTTTACTTGCCTTTGAAGAAAAAGGACTTATAGATTATATAGAAAATTTTTCGTTTAATAATCAATTTAGTCAATTAATACACAGCAAAATAACTGAATATTTACGTTTATATTTTTTTATAGGAGGAATGCCGGAAGCAATAAAAACATACATTAGTACCCAAAATCTGATAGAAGTTGAGAAAATACATTCAAGTATTATTACTTCATTACAATACGATTTTGCAAAATACGGAACACGCAGACAACAAGATTATTTAAAAGAGACACTTCAATATTCGGCAAATAATATTGGAAGAAAAGTAAAATATGTAAATATTAACAAAAATGTACATTCATCTCATTTAAAAGAAGCACTGCTTAAACTGGAATTAAGTCGAATAATTCATTTAGTCAGGAAAACAAAATCAGCAAATGTTCCAATTACTCAATATGTAGATAATGATACTTTTAAGCCGGTTTTTATGGATATTGGTTTGGCAAATCATATAGCCCAAATAAAACTTACAGATATTAAAAATATAATTACGGATTTTGAAGGAGCACTTGCAGAACAATTTGTAGGACAGGAATTTATTGCTTCATTTCCGGTTTTTAAACAAGCAAAACTATATTATTGGACAAGAGAAGCAAAAAACTCCAATGCCGAAATTGATTATTTATTTCAAAAAGAAAATACAATTTATCCCGTAGAAGTAAAAGCCGGAAAAACAGGAACATTAAAATCTCTGCATGTTTTTTTGGTTGAAAAAAACAAAGATATAGGTATTCGTTTTAATCTTGACTTACCAAATTATGGAAAAATTCTAACAGCAAGTATAAGATTTAAAAATAAAAATGAAGAACTGAAATATAAACTTGTTTCATTACCTTTATATTTTGCAGGAAATATACAATATATAAAATTTTGAGTTAAATTTTATTTACCATTTTCATATCGCCAAGTGCCTACATTCAAAACGTCTCATAAAAAAGTGAAACCCCCGAACCATAAAGTGAGAATCCTTATAAAAATCTTTCCGATAGTTTTGCTCAAAACTTTTTAAAAATCAGAAGTTGGCGGTCATGCTGTAAAAAATAATTATATTAAAAAAAGAACAAGTAAACGGAGAAAGTTTTGAATACGTTAGAGCCAAAACAAAAATGAAGTATAACATTCATTTGTTTGATGTGGCTTTTAATATTATAAATGAATATAAAGAATTAACGATTGACTCCCCTTATGTTTTCCCAATATTAACAAATAATCACGAAAACAAAATCAATACCCGAATTCAATCTGCTTTGAAGGGATTAAACTCTGATATAAAAAAGATTGCAAAAGAATTAAAGATTGATAAAAAAGTTACATCATATACTTCAAGACACACATTTGCAACTATTCTAAAAATGGCAGGAGAATCGACCGAAATCATATCAGAGATTCTTGGGCATGCTAATACTTCAACAACTCAAATATACCTGAATGATTTTGAAGAAAAAACATTAAAAGATTCGGCTGAGAAAGCTGTAAATGCTGTCCTATAACGGATTACACTTTATCGTTCTTCTCATCGTTAAAAAGAAAAACAACATCATCTTTTATAATAGAAGCTACATTTATTGTTGGCAAAACATATTTATTATAACAAGTATCTTCTGTTTTTGTATGTAAAATTCCACGAGATGTACCTACTGTAATAACACCTAAATGTTTAATAAATCCTAAAGGTACAGTCAAAGAATTATTTTCAGAATTCAACATATTCTCCCAAGCTTCATCTATAATATTAAAATAACAGCCTGCTTCAACTATAATAAAAGGTTTGCTTTCCGATTCAAATGAAAACTTCGAAAAAACAGCGATATTTTTATTTTTATGGTTTGCTGCGAAACGTAAATTAGTCTCTATCCGTATTTTGTTTTCTTTTATTTTATCTTCCAGTTTGTCCATGTTCCTTCAACACTTGGACTAAACTTTAATTGTGGAGTTTGTATTTTGCCAATTAATGCAGTTTCTTTTTTTACATTTTCAATTATGAAGTCAGCCAATTCTTTATAACTGACATTCCCTTTTGATTCTTGTAATTTTTTAAGCAAGAAATAAGTCATAAAACCATGTTGTTTTTCTCTGAATACACCAGATGATTCCACACCTGTACTTGATGATAAAACAATCATATTACCTGTTATCATATTTTCTTTAGGTTTGACTCTTACTCCTTTCATTGCTATCAAACCCTGATTTCTTGCACCACCACTAAAACAAGCATCAATAAATACAGTTACTTTCTTTGAAGGATGTTCGTTTAATTTATTGTAAATATCAGCCAATTTTATGGCTTGTGTTACACTATTACCGCTAATATCAACAGGCATTATGTAAGATTCTTTTGTTTGTTCATCTGGTAAACCGTGACCTGAATAATAAAAAATCAATTCTGCATTTCCATTGTCAACTTTGGCAAGATTATTAAGCCATGCAATACCTTGATTCATTTGACCAAAAGTAGCATTGATTAAAAGTTTGATTTGTTTTTCAGGAATACCAAGCGTTTTATTACAGTACTCTTTAAATATTTTTGCATCATTAATTGCAAAATCAACATTTACTTCTGTATTTAACCCTGTTTGAAATGAACTGTAATCTTCATTTCCAATTATGAGAGCGTATGTGTTTGGCTTGTTAATATTATTTATGGGTATGTCTATATCAACCTCTGATATGATAACTGTTTTGTTATTATCTGTTACAATTTTCCGGTTGTTGGTAGTAATTTTATTATCAGTAGGCAAGAGCGCCTCTTTTTTAATAAGTGGATCTTTAATATCTTCTTCAAAATATTGAATTTCAGCTAATTTTGAATTACTAAATTCTTTCTCACCAGTAATTTCGTCTACTATTTTCAGGTTTAACTGATAAATCTTAACATAGTATGTTTTCCCATGCTTAATATTTAAAGTTACGAAGCCCCTTTCATGTTTATATTCTTGATAACCTATCATCCCAGTAGACATAGAGAAACCTGAAATTTTAATATTTCCGGTAGAATAAACTTTACACTTTATCCTTTCTTTCTCATCAATCTGAAGGGTTTCTTTATCATTAAAAAGGATTGTTAAAGTAGTTGAATGCATACCAAAGACATTGGTATAATACAAGTACACCCAGCTAAATTCCTCGGTTTGTGCCAAAACTACATTTGGTAAAACAAACCAAATTGTTACCAATAAAAATAAATATTTTTTCATATTTATTCGATTTAAAGATTAATACTCATTTATTTGTTGTAATTTTTTTGTTTCTTACAATGAACGCTAACTTTTTCAATGTATTAGTCTTGTAAAAGTCAATTTTTTGGGAATAATTATCTTTATATGATGATAAATTTTTTTTGCTTTTCATAGTCAAAATTATTTTGAGAATTTATTGTAAAAATAAATGATTCTTAATTGATTTGAAAATAATTTATAAAATTATATTACAAAAATCAAGTTCTAGAACTTATTGACAATTTCATCGATTACCTTACAAACAATAAAGTTTACAGTATTGACCCCTAAATAAAAATCTACCGATCTTATTTCAGAGCATCTTGGGCATGCAAATCCAACAACAACGCAGATTTATTTAGATAGCTTTGAAGAAAAAACTTTGAAAGATTCTGCTGAGAAAGCTTTAAAGGCAGTAGTTTAATAATTGCAATTAAAAAGCGATTTTAACAAAAATGCGGTTAACTCTACCATTCTGTTCAATTCCTTTCACTGTAATCCTAAGTTTATCTGCATTCTTCTTATTAAAAATTCTACAATGAACTTTCTTTATATAACCTAGATGGATCGAATCTTTTAATATTTTAACGGCATTAGGATCAAATTTATTTGTAGGTTCTTTTTCGTGCTTTAATATATCTCCTACCTTAACAGTACCTGCAAATATTTCTCTACTAGACAATCCAGCTATTTCTGTAACAAAAGATATATCTGTTGTAGGTTGAAAATCTGCCAAAAACTCAAAGTTGTCTGTTGACAACATTCCTTGAGTATATGCCAACATATAATAAACATCATCTTTATAACGCTCGTCTATTTCCCAAAAATCATAAAAAGACTGAACATCAGATCTCTCTTTTTTCATTAATCTTTGGCCAAAAGTTTCAAGTACATTTGTTTTATATACTTCATCAACATTAGGAAAATCAACATAAGGGGTAAAACCGTCCTTTTTTGCTTTCTCAACTTCAATTTTATCATACTCAAAACGCACACCTTCGCTAGCATTTCTTTTTAAAATGCCAACCAGGTAACGCCTAGAGCTTTTACCCCTTCTCCAACTCAAATATATGTTTCCTATCGCTTTCACTTTATCAATTCAAATAGTTTTAGAACTCGCAAATTTATCAATTTTATTATGAATTGTTTTCTATTATCTGGTAAACTATTTTCTTTAAGATCTGCAGGTAAATTTATATCAATATTATTAACAATACTTTCAATAGTTTGTTGCGAATACTTTTGTTTTACATTTTTAATATATTGATCAATTCTTTCTTCCTTTAAAGTTCTAATCTTCTGAATCAAATCAATATGTTTTTGTTTTTTGCCATCCCAGTGTATTTCTGATTTCCCCTTATTAATATAAGAACTCAACATTGTTTTATCTTTTAACATTTGTTTAAGCCGTTGGTCACTAAGCTCTCTACCTAAACAACTGCCATTATCGTAAATAGGCGCAAAATAACCGGGCATAATTGGACTCAACTTCTTAGCATATTTATTTTGCCAGAAATCTTTATTTGAAAATGCTAGAGACAATACATGAATTAAAACTTTACGGAACACATTTTTTTCTTTATCTGCAATAGCTTCCATCATCTTGGCAGCTGCCTTATAATTCCCTATTACACCCCAATTCTCCTGATGTCTATCTCCGTTACCTATAATACTATCAAATATTATTATCTTGTCAATTTCTGCAATAAATTTATCTTGATTAAAAAAATTTAGGGAATCGTATATAAACTGATAAGAATAAGTACTTTGTGATTCCTTTTCCTCAGGATTATATGAAATATCATAACCAGTTAAAAAGCTAATTCCTTCAGTTAACTTACTTTCACCATCAATATTCATTGACTTACTTAAGCAACCTATTTTATCACCACGTACAGCTATTTCATAATTTAAGGTGTTAAATCCTAAAGCTTTCCCAATTTTAGATGCTATGATTTCGGACCAAAACTCAAATTTATAGTCCATCACTTCCTTTTTAATTGAAGTTTTAAAATAATATAGTTGACCCTGCTGATCTTCAACAATTTTTTTATCTCTTGTACCAGTGGTATTAAACCATGGCTTTTCGTTCCAGTCTGTTATATCAAAAAAAGAAGCCATATTAACTATTTTCTACAATTTCAATCTCTTCTTTGGTTAAACCGTATAATTCATAAACCAATTGATTGATTTCAAATTCTAAAGTTTTTATTTCAAATTCATGGTTTAATCTTCTCTGATTTAAAAGATATTTAACCAAATTTTTAAGTTTTTTGCACAATTCACTAGACAAGTCTTCTGGAAGTGGAAAATTATTAATATCATAAACTAAAATTTTTGGGAAAGCTCCTTTTGTTGCCTTTGGTGACGAATTAAAATGATAGAATGTTGCTAATTTAGAGTTCAAAATACCCCACAAAAATTCAAGTGATAAAGAATCTTCTTTTTCTATAATACTTATTATTTGAGGATCATTAACAAACTCTTCTTCTATCAAACATGCTATAATTCCTGGATTTGTAATTTCCCTTATTAACAATCTTTTTTGATTAAAATACTTGAGGTCAACATAAGTTGCTAGATGTTTACCATACCAAATATAGCTCTCTGTTTTACGATAAGAAAATTTGCTTATAGATTCACCAAAAATCTCTTCTTTATATTCATCATTTATTTTATAATCTGAATGCCATTCTCTGTTTTTAACTATTCTTTTAGCTTTTTCTTCTCCATATTCTTTTAATAGATCGCTTTTTCTATATGGTATATAACCTTGAGTTGAATCATAATATTCTGATAATATATTATTCGTCTTTATTTTTTTTACTAGACTTAATATTGTTTGGTCCAATTTGAAAATTAACCCCCAGTTTTGGTTGTTAGAAATTACAACATCCTTTGATATAGTTACAATATGTCTTACTGACAATTCTTCAAATGAAGTTACACTATTTGCTCGTCTGTAACTTAACATATTATCTATATCGTTTTTTACAAATTGAAAAATTATATTTCTTACAGTTGCATCTTCAAAAATATCAATGTCAGTACAATCCAACATTTCTTTAATGCTCCATTTTTCAAATAGACTAAGCCTGTAATCCTGTGCAAATACATTAAATAGTATTGAATTGGGAATGATATATGAAATTACACCGTTTTCCTTCAAAATTTGATGTCCCCGATCAATAAACCAATAATATATTTCATAATCGGGTACCTTACTTACAGATGAAACAAGATGTGTTCGTTCCAATCCTTTTATCGAAACACCATAAGGTGGATTCCCTATTATAACATCAAATCCCAAATAATCGCCTTCACTATTTAATACTTCAGGAAATTCAAAACGCCACTCAAAAGCATTTTCATATATCTTGTTATTGCGGATTTCTTCTAATTCCGTTTCCAGTTTTTCAATATCGCTTGTAAGTTTATTTACCTTTTTATTCCACTCTGCTTTTTCTTTTTTCGTTTGCTCGAATATTTTAGTTTGAGTGGTTAAAGCAAACAATTCACCTTTCAGTTTATTAAGTTTTGTTACCCGTTTGTCATTAGCAGCTATTTCACTTTCAAAATCGTTTTTAATCTGATCAATCAACTTAGACATCGCTTGCTTTTCTTCCTTGCTCTTTGCATTTCGGTAAGTCATTACTGCCAGTCGGTAACTATCAATTGTCCATTTGCTCTTTTTTAAAGCTTTTTTAATATCCGCATCCAATGCATAACGGCTTATGAGCGAGTTCCCGCATTTTATATTAATGTCAATATTGGGTAAGGTTTCTAACTCTTCAGTGCCATACTTGTAATAAGCATTCTTTAAAAGTTCAATCCATAAACGTAAACGACAAATTTTAACGGAGTTAATATTAATATCTACACCAAACAAACAGTTTTCAATAATGGTTTCTTTTTCATGAAATAGAGTTTCCTGCACTCGTTGACTTTCCTTGTTATTAGGATTGTATTCGAAAAACAAACCATCTTCATCGGAAACAATCAATTCATCGTTTACTACTTCAACATGGTAATCACGTAAGGTCTTTCCTTCTCCATCCAACAATACTTTTAATTCGCTTTTTATAGCAATAATCTCATTTAAAGCGGAAACTAAAAAGTGTCCAGAACCAACCGCCGGATCACAGATTTTTAAACTATTTATAATTTCATTTGCTTCTTTTTTATTTTCTATTTTATCATACAGTTCATTAAAATCTTTGCACTCCCAATTTTTAGCTTCGTTGAATTTTTGAACTACAGCCCTTCGAATAGTTTCTCTGGCCATATACATGGTTATAAAACCAGGTGTAAAGAACGAACCGTCTTTATAACCATTAATCTTCTCGAATATTAAACCTAATACAGAAGCATTGATAAGCCTTTTGTTATCTTCCTGAATATCTTCAGCACCTTCACTGGCAAAATCATAAGAATCTAAAAATCCAAACAAATATTCTAGTGTATTCTTTTCTCCTTTTTGTCGCTTACTTGTTTTATCTTTAAGAACTGTTGAGTTTAGCAAAGGAATACTATATTCATCTTCGAGGTTACTAATTCGAACTGTTTTATGTTCTAATTCGTTCGGTTCAAATAAAGAGCTATTCAGATAAGGAATCTTACCAAATCTCTTTTTTACTAGTTCGGATCGCTCACTTTCTTTAATCGCCAGTACCTGAAAAAACAACTTGTTCAGTGCATCATAATCGGGAATCTGTTCAAAATTTAAAAACTTATATGAATTGTCTCCTTTGTGATATTTTATTAATTGTCCTTCTAGTAACTTAAGGAAAAGTATTCTGTTTATCCAGGTAATCACCAATTCTAAGGCAACATTGTAAAGTTGTTCTTCTCTATTTTCGCCATAATTTGAGGCTTTAACCTGGCTCAAACAATCTTCAACCTTTAGAATGGTCATAGTATTTTCAAGCAATGAACCCTGATCTCGTTCACTTTCAGGTTTACGCCCAATAAGCTTTTTACTTCCTTCTTTTGTTTCGCTTAAACCGATTATATGAAGTAATTCAGTGTAAAAAGATTTATCCAGGCTATTACTATCATTAATAAAAGGCAACTTTAAAAGATGCTCAGGCGATAAAAGCTTGTATAAAGCAATGAGTTTATTATCGTCCTTTTTATCGTCGTTTCTTAAAGGTTTATTGTATTCCCGAATATCGAAATATGTAAATTCGATTTCGTTCTTAATATTTTCGATCGCAGGTTCGGCTATCTCTTTGTAAAAGAAATCGGTTGTTTTTCCTGACAGCCTGCCTTCCTCAAAATCAGTAAATTGTTTTACTAAAGTTTTATTTTGAGCAAATTCCTTTTCAAAAATATTAGCATCGAAAATAAACCACTCAAAAATATTAGTTGCAACTATATATTTAATTTCAAGATTCTTTAAACTAATGCGCTCTCTTAAATAGTATAGAACTAGTTCCTGAAATGCTTTTGTATTGATCTTATCCTTACTCAACATTTCAACTTTATTGGTAGGTTTCTTAGTTTCAATAATAACTCCTACTGTACTTTTTGCATTTTTACCGTTATGAATAACAAGATCGGTTCGTCCTTTTGTATTAATAAAATGATTCTCTTTATAGTAGGTATCTTTCAATAGCTCCGAAACCAAATTCTTATGAAATTCTTCCGATTCGCTTTCATTAATTGTATCTAAAAGCTGAATAAGATTCGTTTTAAAATTCTCAATCTCGCTTCTATTGGGTTTTACTTTAAGAAAAGCTTTGTTTAATGCTTTTCTGGGCTTAACAAGGTTTAATTTCATATATAATTTATTCTTTATTCAAAAAGTTTCGTCTTGTATTATAATGCAATAGATAAGCTCGTTTGGTTTTTTCATCTAAAAATGAATGGCTAACCAATTCTTCGACCAATGGCTGTTTTTCAAGAAATGAAGCTAAGAGTTTTTCTATCCTGCTTTCCTTTATTTCTATTCTTTTTGCCAATTCAATAAAATCTACTTTACCAGCATGATTAGACTTTTTGTAAGCTTCTGATTTGAAATCAGTCTTAAAAAGTCCATTATCTAAAACAAAATCTGTATCATCAACATGAATCCTGGTATTTATTAAATCATAAGCCGGACTTAATAAATAGTCTCCATTAGGCGATTCTAACAAAGAGAAATTCTTTAAGTGTGCATCTCCATTTGAAAACAGATAGTTAAAAACAATCAAGCTAAATAGTTTTTCAACTTCCACCAAGTAAGCAGGAACATATTTCTTTAATAGCTCTGCCATTTCTTCGTAACTATAATTATACTTAAAGTTTACTCCTTCATTTTCTTCTGTTCTCCCTGCTAACGAAGCAAAATCTTCTTTTCCCCACTTGCCCCGATAGTTATCGCCCCGATAGTTATCGGGGTCTTCTTTAACATCAAATCTTTTCGTTACATAAGCTTGCTTGCCATCTTTAAAGAAGATTAAAGCATTCTCAGCTGTATAAATACCATAAACCTGTTGTGCTATTTGCATGGTTAAATGCTCATTAGCAGGAACCTGATCAACCTTCCTTAAATCTCTTGGTATTGGCTTTAAAATATAGTTTCCTTGTTCGCCTTCATTAGTTAATCGTAATTTATTTTTATCCAATATCAAAGACATTTTCTCTTGAACTCCTGATATTGAAATTCGTTTACGATTATCTACAAACTTATTATCATCTTCTTCATCTGTTTGTGGCGAATTATAAGGCAATATATGACTTACAGTTTTGCCATTAAAAACCCTACGCAAACATGTTCGGCTATATGTGCTATTACCTTCTGCTAAAGTGCCAGGACAATATTTTATTTCATCTAAGTTCATTATTCTGTATCAGGTTTAAGCGTTATTGCTCCTATGGTATCATATTTTGCGGTTTCTATTAGCAAACCAAAATAATCTTTTTCATCAATTTTTAATTGTCTGCTTTGCAACTTACGGTTTACACCTTCAGAAAGCATATTAAAAAAGAAGGGAAATAAAAACTCCGATTTATATTCCTGCTGAGTCTTTGGTAATGTCAAACTTATTGCCGGTAAAGAATCATTTGAAAAATAAGATTCGCTGTACCGAAACACGTAACTTTTAGCATTCTCTTGAATTAGCTCTCCTGCCAAATGGCTATTTCTATAAACTTTTGCTTTTCGCATCCCTTAATCTACTTTTTTACATCAAGCGTTATTTCTAAACCTAGAATCTCAGCTATCTGATTCAATACCTTAATAGTTGGATTTGCTTTTCCATTTTCTATTTTATACAAAGTACTTTCGCTTATTTCTGCCATTTCTGCCAGATGCGGTTGAGTAATACGGAGCGTATTTCTACGTTCTCTAATCTTCTTACCTATTTCTATTAAAACCATTTGTTATAATTTTATTTGAAATTACAAATAATTAATAAATTCACAAATTAAATCCGTAATATAATACGGTTTTAATGTAAAATTACTTTAAACCATGGTGAAAAACAACACAAACCGTAACATAATACGGTTTTAATGTAAAATACATATATAAACGCTCTTTATTACCGAAAAACAGGATTATGATACGGGTTGTTTAGTAAAATTCCGAGAAAAGTACCGTTTTTCGGTATTAATCTCGAAAAAACACTAATTAATTAACAGGTTAGGATTTGATATTCTAAAAATAGCTCAAATAACGTTTTCTAAGCTATATTACTATACTCAATAAATGTGTTGCCCTGTATTGCTAAAAAAACATCGGTAGAACAATTAAAAAAGGAAAGTGAAATTTCGTTTTATCTATGTTTGACCTGATAAAATAAAAAAAGCTTAGAATTTCTTCTAAGCTTCTCATTTTTAATCCGTCGGGGTGGCAAAGGATTATTCACTCACGATGTTCGCTCATGAGCTCGTCGCTTTGCTCCTCGGTTCGAACCAGTATTCTCACCAGCATCACCCGCAAACAAAAAAAGAAAGAGAGCTCATAAAAGTGCTCTCTTTCTTTTTCTAGTCGGGGTGGCAGGATTCGAACCTGCGACCTCCTGCTCCCAAAGCAGGAGACTATTGTTAATAATTTTTATAACTCATTTGTATTTCATTGTTTTACAAATATTTTAACTATATTTGTTTGTATTGAATTTATATGTTTTTTGAATATTTGTTTTACCTATGTTTTACCTAAAGAATTATGGCCGGATCTGCTAGATTAGTTTTAAAGACAAATAAAATAAATACGAGTGGTGATCATCCTATATATTTAAGAATTATTGTAAGTAGAAAAATAAAATATTTTAGTTTAGGTTCTCAGCTAGCTTGTAAGCCAAATCAGTGGAATGAGAAAGACCAGCTTTTTAGAAAAAACTTTGAAAATTACAAACATGCTAACAGAACACTTTCCGACAAGAAGAAAAAAGCTGAAAAAATTCTATTTGATCTAGATATTAAAGATGATGGTTTTACTATATATGATTTTGAAATAGAATTCTCAAAAAAAAGTAATACACTAGGAATTATAGAATATTTCGATGGAATAATTGAAGAACTAAAACAACAAGGGAGTATTGGGAATAAACGTGTATATAAGGATACTCGTAATAGCATTAGTAATTTTTTAAAATTAACAAAAAAAGTAAAAGCAGCAGATTATCCATTTGAAAATTTAGATGTGGGTTTTTTAATTGATTATGAAAACTTTTTAAGGCATAAACATAAAATTTATATAGATGAAGAAAAATGTGAAAACTCTACCATATTTATCCGGATGAGAACACTTCGAGCTTTAAACAATAAAGCTAATAAACGGAAAGGTGTAAAAACATATCCATTCAAAGAACACTCAATTAGTCATCTTAAAACCAAAACAAAACACAGAGCCCTTAAAGAAATAGATCTAAAAAAGTTATTCAATTTAAAATACGAAGAAGATACAAGTTTATTTAATTCCTTAAATTATTTTAAGTTTATGTTTATGTCCAGAGGAATGAACTTTACGGACTTGGCAAATTTGAAAAAAGAAGATATTAATTCTTCAGAATTTAATTATATAAGAGCAAAAACTCATAAAGATTACAAAGTGTCCCTTTCAGAAGATATTAAACAAATACTGGATTACTATATAAATAAAAATACGGATAACATTTATGTTTTCCCTATTCTAAACAAATCGCATGATACTATTGAAAAAAGATATTATCGTGTTCAGCGTTTATTAAAAAATTTAAATAAAGATCTTAAAACAATAATTAAAAAAGTTAATTCTGAATTTAATTTAACTAGTTATGCTTCCCGACATTCTTTTGCTTCTATATTAAGAAAAAAAGATGTCTCACTTGAAGTAATACAGGAATTAATGGGCCATGCAGATTTAGAAACTACAAAAATTTATGTAGAACCCTTTGATGAAGAGATATTAAAAAAATCACAAGAAATAGCAATTAATGCAATAAAATAATTTTAAAAACCTACTTACCCACTTACCTTCTTACCCAAAGAAATTGCCCAAGGTTTGGAAAAGGTCTTTCATTTTTAAATTGAATTTGATCTATAATATTAGAGATTTGTTCCAATAATTTTTTCTATGACTATTTTATTACCACTATGTTCAATATTAAATCTACTTGATTCTCCAGATCTGGTATTTTGAAGATTTTCTTTTCCTAATTGATCGATACATATTTTCTCAATTTCTTTTAAGTCATTTTTTGAAATGATATTTTTATCAACAGATACAAATGAAAACACAAAATTATCAACCATAAAATCAATGTGCTCTTGTAATAATTGTCTTTCACTAATAAAAGTTTTATAATCCTTTGGCCAGTTTGGTGAGTAAATTTTACCACTTGATTTATCTGGATTTATATTTTGATTTTTAAACTCTTTGAAATTTACCAATGAGTTTCTATGATATATGGTATAAAGTCCTCCAATTATTGAGTTTATATGTTGATATATTCTGTATGTGATACTATCAGCTATTCCTACATAATACGGTATAAACTCATTATCAATAAAAAATCCCCAAATATAAACTCCATACACATCACGTTCCGGAAAGAATATTTCGGAGATGCCTATCAATTTTGTCCAATTTAATTTTATTGTAATTTTATCCATCTTCGAACAGCCTGTCTTTATACAGTACTCATTTTGAGGTTTTTACAAAACATCACGCTTAAATAGTCTAAATAACAATAGAATTACTATGACCTGATAATCTCAACAATCTTTTTAAACGACTGCTTTACTTCTTTTTCATCAGGTATTTCTGAATATGCCAACATCGATAATTCATTCGTATAAGTTGTTTTCAACTTGTTCCACAAAGTATCAAAATCTTTTATTAATGGAGAATCGTTAATATCTTTTTCTTTCCAGCCATCTGGTTTATCAAAAGCTAGTTTATCATGATCAACTAAATCTTTTAAATCTACTTTGAATTTATCGGACCGAACATATTCTTCACATTCTTTATCTGTAAGAAGAAAATGAATATCATAAAAGTGACGAATTTTACTTGAGATACTTTCATTTACGTTTTTATCAAACGAAAATCGAAGTAATGAAACTATTTTTTCTAGAAAGGTTTGTTTTTTATCTAAAACATTTAAAGTAAACGACTCTAATTTATATTTCTCTATTAACTTTTTACCTCCTGTTGATTCTAGATACTCTGTTATAAAACTTTTAATTTCCAATTTATGATAAGGATATGGATTTGCAAAAGAATTTACTTCTATTATCAACTTATCTGAAATTCCAGCACTTATTTTAAAATTTCCGGTAACAGGATAACTAAATACGGTCTTTCTAAATTTCGAAAATTTGCTAGTTACTCCGGGCACGTCTATTTCTGTAAGATCTTTAGAAATAGCCTTTTCTACATTTCTTATTAATGTTTTGATCTGATTCCCTGATAATTCAGATACACCAGAGACAGCTATATCAACATCTTCGGAAAACCTTTGTATTAATTTATGTGCTTTAGTTAAAGATGTTCCACCTTTAAAAACAACCTTGTCAACATGCTTACTTTCTGATAGTTGCTTTAGAACCATAGTTATCCAATAATCCTTTTCTATAAAAACTGGAGAAATATTTAGATTATTGCTCGCAGCTTGTATTGCAGCTGTAAAAGCTTTTTTGTTTAAATGTAATATCATTTAATATACCATTTTTGTTTATTAGAAAGCGTTTCTTCCTTTACGCTAAAATTATACTTAGACGCTGGATTTAAGGTTTTATAAATTGATTCAGCTTCATTGTCAGTATAAGTATTCTCAATAATAGCTCCTGTTAATGCTCTTGTTGCTGGAGTATAATTAACAACTAATTTTTTAATAAGATCTAATTCGACCTTTTCAAGCTCTTTTATAATTAACATTAGTTGACTACAAGCTTTATCAACTGTTGTATCTGGAATCTCTTTTATATACCGTATACTATCCAATATTCTTAGTAAAGTAATGTTTTCTTTGGTAATCTTATTTGACTGTTTTATAAATTTTATCTGGTACACTCCCCTGGTTAATGCCTTTTTCTCCCGATTTACTCCTATCTGAATAATATTAGGGACTTGAGTAGTTAATCCAAGTTGAGAATAAATAGAATAACCTGTCAGGTATCCTGATATCTTACTGTCCTTTTCGAGTAAATCTTTTACTACCTGATAAATATCTGGCTTCAATTCCCCAAACTCAGACATCTGTGGTTTATAGAATCTACCTTTTGAAAGTTTTCTCAGCATACCGGATGCAACTAATCTACTGAGAGCTTTCTTTAATGCAGATATCTGATACACCCCCACCTGAAAATAGTCATAGGTGAAAACAAATCCGCTCTCCAGCCTACCAATCTTATCTTTAACTATATCAGAAACTTTCATAGACTCAATCAATTTTTACAAATATATAAAATGTCACGTTTATTCCCGTAAAAACGTGACATTTTTTTAATAAAAGTATCCCGGATAATAACTTAATCTATCTTTCTCCTTTGTTTCAATCAACTCAGGTTTAAATGGACCCAACAAAGGATCTTCCCTTTCGATTAATGGATCATACCAATCTGCTTTTTGATTTGCCCAATTAATATAACAATCAAGATATAAAAATGTCTGGTTTATGTCAATAAATCCGGATTTTTTTATACCTATTTTTGATATTAATTTTCGCAATCTTATCATTGTTCAGTTTTATGATTTACAGCATTTAGAATTTCTTCTACTTTATCTTGCATATCATCTACTTGCAGCTTATAATATTGATTATAATCTTCATGTAAAACAACAATAAACATTTTATCAACAACCTGATTGTATTTTTTTTCAAGGATATATTTGTAAAAATTTAAACGTAAGGAATATTTCCAATAAGAAGTGTCTTGAATACCGTTTAATGGACCAATTCCAGTATCAAGTTCATGGTAACTTTCTATAATTGGATGTCCATTATCAACAATATTTTTACTTCTAATCCAGTCGTAAATTTCTATACTGCCATTATTTTTAGTAAATAAATCAACTGTACCTGCAATCATATATTCTTTATTGTAGATATGCCATCTGGATATTTTATCTTCAAAGTTATTTGTATTCCAAAATTCCGAGAACATATTAAATTCAGTATCATTAAATTCTTCGCCATTTTTTATAAGCTTATCAATATTTTGATGTAGTTCTTTTCCTTTTTTTCTAGCGTCATCAAAATCATTAATAACTTCAGAATAGTCTATATTATATCTTACTGCTCTTTCTCTAGCGCTATTTTCTCTATCAAATGCATGAAAAAATTTCTCAACTAAATCTTGAACTGAAATAGCTTCTATTCCTTCGATGAAATATTTGTGGTTTTCATCATCAAATTTGATTTTAGAATCAATATCGTTAAAATTATTAGTAAAGGGATGTTCTGTATTTGACTCATAATTATTAAAAACATACGTTTCTTCAACTAATTCTTCTTCAGCTTTTTCCTGTTCTGATAATTCAATATCCAGAAATTCGTTTTCTGTTTCTATATATCCAAATTTATGATTTAAATAATCTTCACGATAGTTGTCAGATTCCCACTTTTGAGCTTGCAAAAGATTCCACTGTTCTTCAGGAATCGGATCAGTAATATCTACTAAATCATCCGGTATAGAAAAGTCTGAATATATTGATTTTATAACTTTAGACACAAAAGCAATACAATTAACTTCTTGTTTATAAACCTGCTTTTCAGTAAAACGAATAACAATCCAACCACGATTTATAAAAAACTCATCTCTAGCTTCATCTTCACCAATCACATGAGTGGCATTTCTGGATATTCCGGCATAGGGTTCATCAATTTCAATATCAATTCTTATATTTAATCCTGATATTAAATCTATCAGGGCAATGTCCGGTTCATAAGGTCTGGTATGATCACTGGTATTAAGCCTAATATTTCCTTTAATTTCAAAATGTTGACTTAAGTAACTTTTCAATTTTTCTTCAAATGCTTGTTCTTTATATCCCCTTAAAAAGCTGCCTCCTTCTCTATAACTTCTAACAATATATCCTTTATTAGGAAATTTAACCACAGGATATTCCCAGGGATCATTTTGATTGAAGTTGTTAGGTTTATCATATTTAACAAATATATTTCTTAGCTCAGGTTCGGGTTCAGGTTCAAAAACCG